>NZ_JBSFET010000035.1:0-66703 GCF_053594575.1 Streptomyces sp. NPDC001880 | reverse complement strand
CGGGACTCGGGCTCCATCGGCTGTCTCGTCCCGGTGCGCAGTCCGAGTGCTCGGATCACAGGTGCCTCCCCATAGGTGTGCGAGCCGACGGGGCGGAGCGGTCGAGGGTGCGTGGACGCCCCTCCCGGCCCGGCTCGGCGTGCCGTGTTCGCTGTGCCCATGAGGCTACGCAACGTGCTTTCCCCCGTAGAGAGTTCGGGCACTTTCCATCAGCAATTGCCGGAGCGTACGGATGCGCGCGGAGGGCGCGCGACGGGAGTGCTCGGGCGACGTTGTGCGCGGGCGGGCGCGAGTCATTGCCCATGCGACGGCGCAGGGGTGTTGACTACGACTATTCAGGCCATCAGGATGTGAATAGAAGGTTTACAGTCGCGAGGAGGCACCGCCATGTCAGGACCCCGCCCCGTACGGGCACCGCGCGGTACGGAACTGAGCGCCCTGGGATGGCAGCAGGAGGCCGCCCTGCGCATGCTGCAGAACAACCTCGACCCCGAGGTCGCCGAGCACCCCGACAAGCTCGTCGTCTACGGCGGCACCGGCAAGGCCGCCCGCGACTGGCGCTCCTTCGACGCGATGGTGCGCACGCTGCGGACGCTCAAGCAGGACGAGACGATGCTCGTCCAGTCCGGCCGCCCGGTCGGCGTCATGCAGACGCACGAGTGGGCGCCGCGCGTCCTGATCGCCAACTCCAACCTGGTCGGCGACTGGGCGAACTGGGAGGAGTTCCGCCGCCTGGAGGCGCTCGGGCTCACCATGTACGGCCAGATGACCGCCGGATCGTGGATCTACATCGGTACGCAGGGCATTCTGCAGGGCACCTACGAGACCTTCGCCGCCGTCGCGGCGAAGAAGTTCGGCGGGACGCTGGCCGGCACGATCACGCTGACCGCCGGACTCGGCGGCATGGGCGGGGCCCAGCCGCTCGCCGTGACCATGAACGACGGCGTCGCGATCTGTATCGACTGCGACCCGCGCGCCATCGAGCGCCGGATCGGGCACCGCTACCTGGACGTGCGCGCCGACTCCCTGGAGCACGCGCTCCAGCTGGCCACCGAGGCGCGGGACGCCCGCAGGCCGCTCTCCATCGGCCTGCTCGGCAACGCGGCGGAACTGCTGCCCCGGATGCTCGCCGAGGGCGCCCCGATCGACATCGTCACCGACCAGACCAGCGCCCACGACCCGCTGTCGTACCTCCCGCTCGGGGTCGACTTCGACGACATGGCCTCGTACGCCGCCGAGAAGCCCGCCGACTTCACGCAGCGCGCCCGGGAGTCGATGGCCAAGCACGTCGAGGCGATGGTCGGCTTCATGGACGCCGGGGCCGAGGTCTTCGACTACGGCAACTCCATCCGTGGCGAGGCCCAGCTCGCGGGCTACGACCGGGCCTTCGACTTCCCGGGCTTCGTGCCCGCCTACATCCGGCCGCTCTTCTGCGAGGGCAAGGGCCCGTTCCGCTGGGCCGCGCTCTCCGGCGAGGCGTCGGACATCCACAAGACCGACAAGGCGATGCTCGAACTCTTCCCCGAGAACGAGTCGCTGCACCGGTGGATCAGGATGGCCGGCGAACGCGTCCACTTCCAGGGGCTGCCCGCCCGGATCTGCTGGCTCGGCTACGGCGAGCGAGACCGGGCCGGTGAGCGGTTCAACGACATGGTGGCGAGCGGCGAGCTGGCCGCACCGCTGGCCATCGGGCGCGACCACCTGGACTGCGGCTCCGTGGCCTCCCCGTACCGGGAGACCGAGGCGATGCTCGATGGGTCCGACGCGATCGCCGACTGGCCGCTGCTGAACGCCATGGTCAACGTGGCCTCCGGGGCCTCCTGGGTCTCCATCCACCACGGGGGCGGCGTCGGCATGGGGCGCTCCATCCACGCCGGACAGGTGACCGTCGCCGACGGCACGAAGCTCGCGGGCGAGAAGATCCGCCGGGTGCTCACCAACGACCCGGGCATGGGCGTCATCCGGCACGTCGACGCCGGGTACGACATCGCGGAGTCGGTCGCCGCGGACAAGGGCGTGTGTGTGCCGATGACAGAGGACGGACAGTGAGCCTTCCGTCCGGGAACGCGAACGCGAGCGCGAACGGGGCCGGGGCCGTGGCCGCGGGTACGGCCGCGGCCGGGGGCAGGGCCGGTGGCGGCGCCGGTGCGGGCGCCGCGGCCGGTGGCGGCCCGGCGTCGTTCCAGGCCATGTGGCGGGAGCTCCTGCCGGTCGGCCGGCACCGGGACAGCGGGGGCTACCGCCGCTACGCCTGGACCGGGGCCGACGCCGACTGCCGCGCCTGGTTCCGGGCGCAGGCCGAGGCGCGCGGGCTCAGCTACGAGGTCGACCGGAACGGCAACCAGTGGGCCTGGCTCGGCGACCCCCTCGCCGGGGACGCCGTCGTCGCCGGATCGCATCTCGACTCCGTACCGGACGGTGGTGCCTTCGACGGGCCGCTCGGTGTGGTCTCCTCCTTCGCCGCGCTCGACGAACTCCGCCGCAGAGGAGCGGAGTTCACCCGGCCGCTGGCCATCAGCAACTTCGGTGACGAGGAGGGGGCCCGCTTCGGGCTGGCCTGTGTGGGCTCCCGGCTCGCCGCCGGACAGCTGACCGTGGAGGCCGCCCACCGGCTCCGCGACGGCGACGGCATCACACTGCCGCAGGCCATGGAAGCGGCCGGATACGACCCCGACACCATCGGCCCGGACCCCGAACGGCTCGCCCGCATCGGCGCGTTCGTCGAGCTCCACGTCGAGCAGGGCCGGGCCCTCGACCTCACCGGCGACCCGGTCGGCATCGCCTCCGCGATCTGGCCGCACGGACGCTGGAGGTTCGACTTCCGGGGCGAGGCCAACCACGCGGGCACCACCCGCCTCGCCGACCGGCGCGACCCGATGCTCACCTACGCCGAGACCGTGCTGGCCGCCCGCCGCGAGGCGGAGCTCGCCGGGGCCCTCGCCACCTTCGGCAAGATCTCCGTCGAGCCGAACGGGGTCAACGCCATCCCCTCCCTCGTCCGTGGCTGGCTCGACTCCCGCGCCGCCGACCAGCAGGCTCTCGACGCCGTGGTCAGCGGTGTCGAACGGGCCGCCAGGGAACACGCCGAGCGCGCCGGGATCGACCTCGATGTCGTACGGGAGTCCTTCACGCCCGTCGTCGAGTTCGAGCACGCCCTGCGTGACGAGCTCGGCAAGATCCTTGCGGGCCGGGACGGCGGCGCCGGCCGGACGGTACCCGTCCTGGGCACCGGAGCCGGACACGACGCGGGTATTTTGTCCGCTTCGGTCCCCACCGCCATGCTGTTCGTACGGAACCCCACCGGGATCTCGCACTCGCCGGCCGAGCACGCGGGCGAGGACGACTGTGTGGCCGGGGTGATCGCACTCGCCGACGTACTGGAAGGTCTCGCGTGCAGCTGACAACGCAAACGAACGGGCCCAGGGCCGCCACCGTGACGTACTGGCTGTCCCACGCCTGGCTCGGCAACCACGTCGAGCCGGGCGTCGCCCTGGACGTGTCCGGCGGGCTGATCGCGGGCGTCCGCACCGGTGTCGCCACCCCGCCGCCGGGCGCCACCGTACTGCGCGGGCTCACTCTTCCCGGGCTCGCCAACACCCATTCGCACGCCTTCCACCGCGCCCTGCGCTCCACCGTCCAGGTCGGCTCCGGCACCTTCTGGACCTGGCGCGAGATCATGTACCAGGTCGCCGCCCGGCTCACCCCCGACTCGTACTACGACCTCGCCCGTGCCGTGTACGCCGAGATGGCGTTGGCCGGCATCACCGCGGTCGGCGAATTCCACTATCTGCACCACGCGCCGGGCGGCACCCCGTACGACAACCCGAACGCGATGGGCGAGGCCCTGATCGCGGCGGCGGGCGAGGCCGGCATCCGGATCACGCTGCTGGACACCGCCTACCTCTCCGCCGGATTCGGCAAGCGGCCCACCCAGTACCAGCAGCCCGACCGGCACCAGCTGCGCTTCTCCGACACCACCGCGGACGCCTGGGCCGAACGCGCCTCCCTCCTCAAGGACGGCGAGCACGCACTGATCGGCGCGGCCGTCCACTCCGTGCGCGCCGTGCCCGCCGCGCAGCTCGCCACCGTGGCCGCCTGGGCCGAGGAGCGGCAGGCCCCGCTCCATGTCCACCTCTCCGAGCAGACCGCGGAGAACGACGCCTGCCTCGCCGCCCACGGCTGCACCCCCACCCGGCTCCTCGCCGACCACGGGGTCCTCGGCCCGCGCACCACCGGCATCCACAACACCCACCTCACCGCCGAGGACATCGCGCTCCTCGGCTCCTCGGCGACCGGCACCTGCATGTGCCCCACCACGGAACGCGACCTCGCCGACGGGATCGGCCCGGCCGTCGCCCTCCAGCGCGCCGGCTCGCCGCTCTCCCTCGGCAGCGACAGCCACGCCGTGATCGACCTCTTCGAGGAGGCCCGCGCGATGGAGCTCGACGAGCGCCTGCGCACCCGGGCGCGCGGTCACTGGACGGCGGCCGCCCTGCTGCGCGCCGCGACCGTCGACGGACACGCGGCGCTCGGCCGGCCGGAGGCGGGCGTCATCGAACCCGGTGCGCCCGCCGATCTGGCGACCGTCGCCCTGGACACCGTCAGAACAGCGGGACCGGCGCCCCGACTCGCGGCCGAAGCGGTCGTATTCGCCGCCTCCGCGGCCGATGTGCGGCACACGGTCGTGGCAGGACGGCACATCGTCCGCGACGGGCGGCACGCACTCGTCGAGGACGTACCCGCAGCACTCGCCTCGGCCATCGCCGCCCTGCACGGCTGAGACCGGATTCCCGCAAGGAGAGCAGCACCCCGATGACGACGACCGCCATCACCAACATCGCCAGTCTGGTCACCAACGACCCCTCCCTGTGCGCGGATTCCCCCCTGGGCTCCATCCAGGACGCGGCCGTCGTCATCGAGGGCGACCGGATCGTCTGGACCGGTGAATCAAGCAAAGCACCCGCCACTGACAACGCCGTCGACGCAGGCGGCCGGGCGATGATCCCCGGCTTCGTCGACTCCCACTCCCACCTGGTGTTCGCGGGCGACCGCACCGAGGAGTTCAACGCCCGGATGTCCGGCCGCGCCTACAGCGCGGGCGGCATCCGGACCACCGTCGCCGCCACCCGCGCCGCCACCGACGAAGAACTCGCCGCCAACGTCGCCCGCTACCTCGCCGAAGCGCTGCGCCAGGGCACCACCACCTTCGAGACCAAGTCCGGCTACGGCCTCACCGTCGAGGACGAGGCCCGCGCCCTGCGCATCGCCGCCCGGCACACCGAGGAGGTCACCTACCTCGGCGCCCACATCGTCTCCCCGGACTACGCCGACGACCCGGCCGGCTACGTCGACCTGGTCACCGGGGCGATGCTCGACGCCTGTGCCCCGTACGCCCGTTGGATCGACGTCTTCTGCGAGAAGGGCGCCTTCGACGGCGACCAGGCCCGCGCGATCCTGACCGCCGGCATCGCGAAGGGCCTGCACCCCCGCGTCCACGCCAACCAGCTCGGCCACGGCCCCGGCGTCCAGCTCGCCGTAGAACTCGACGCCGCGTCCGCCGACCACTGCACCCATCTCACCGACGCCGACGTCGACGCTCTGGCCCAGGGCAGCACGGTCGCCACCCTGCTGCCCGGCGCCGAGTTCTCCACCCGCGCCACCTGGCCCGACGCCCGCCGCATCCTCGACGCGGGGGCCACCGTCGCACTCTCGACCGACTGCAACCCGGGCTCGTCGTTCACATCCTCCATGCCCTTCTGCATCGCCCTCGCCGTTCGGGACATGGGCATGACGCCGGACGAGGCCCTCTGGTCCGCCACCGCGGGCGGCGCCGCGGCCCTGCGCCGTACGGACATCGGCCGCATCGCCCCCGGCGCCCGCGCCGACCTGGTGCTCCTCGACGCGCCCAGTCATGTCCACCTCGCCTACCGGCCGGGTGTTCCGCTGGTCCACGCGGTCTGGCGGCGCGGCGAACGCGTCGCCTGAGAGGCTGTCGGGTGACCCCTGGGCAAACCACGGCGCCCAAACGGCGCGGCGTGGGCCCACTGTGCCCGCCCGGCGCCGCGTGGACCCACTGCGCCCGCCCGGGGCGGCCGAGCCCGTGACGCGGCGTCAAACATGCGGAAGGACCCGCACCGTTGCCGGTGCGGGTCCTTCCGTGCCGTTTCGGCGCCTGCCCGTTCACTCCTCCAGCATCAGGCCCTTGCGCAGCTTGATCAGCGTCCGGGAGAGCAGCCGCGACACATGCATCTGGGAGATGCCCAGCTCCTCACCGATCTCCGACTGTGTCATGTTGGCGACGAACCGGAGCGAGAGGATCCTCCGGTCCCGGCGTGACAACGAGGCGATCAGCGGCTTCAGGGACTCGACGTACTCGATGCCTTCGAGTCCGTGGTCCTCGTAGCCGATGCGATCCGCCAGCGCTCCCTCGCTCTCGTCCTCCTCGGGCTTGGCATCCAGCGAGCTCGCGGTGTACGCGTTGCTCGCGGCCATGCCCTCGACGACCTCGTCGTGGGTGATGCCGAGGCGGTCGGCGAGCTCGCCCACGGTGGGCGATCGGTCCAGTCGCTGGGCGAGCTCGTCGCCCGCCTTGGCCAGGTCGAGCCGCAGCTCCTGCAGTCGGCGCGGGACGCGCACCGACCAACTGGTGTCGCGGAAGAAGCGCTTGATCTCGCCGACGATGGTCGGCATCGCGAACGTGGGGAACTCCACGCCGCGACTGAGCTCGAAACGGTCGATCGCCTTGATCAGGCCGATGGTGCCGACCTGGACGATGTCCTCCATCGGCTCGCTGCGGGAGCGGAACCGGGAGGCGGCGAACCTGACCAGCGCCAGGTTCAGTTCGACGAGCGTATTGCGTACGTACGCGTACTCGTGAGTGCCCTCTTCGAGGGATTCGAGCCGTGCGAAGAGCGTCTTCGACAACGCCCTGGCGTCCAAGGGTCCCACCTCGTCGAAGGGCGGGATCTCGGGAAGTCCTTCGAGACCGTCACTCGTGCCGTGGTCGTCGGCGCCGATGCGGTCGTGGCCACCGATGTGGCCGGTGTCACTGGTGCTGATGGTGCTGGTACCGGTGCTGCTGGTGGTACCGGTGCTGCTGCGGGTGCCGTCTTCGGCGGTCGCGGCAGGGGAGTCTGAGTGGGTCAGTCCCTGAGGACATGCTGACGTCGCGGTGTGGGGACGCGGTCCGTCGAGCCGGGGCGACATGGTCTCCTCCATCGTTCTCGGCATATGGCTGCCGATGCCCATACGTGTTCCTGCGGTGAAGCGGCGCCTCCGAAGCCGGTCGTGTTTTGGGTGTCCCCCTACCCTTACCCGCTCCGGACGGGCAGTTACAAGCGCCAAATGGCGCTATATGTCCGGTTTGTTGAGGTCTTTGGGTATCGCGTGGCGCACAGACCGCGTACTGTTTCAAGAACGTCAGAGACAGCACATACGCATCTGCGCACGCTGAGGCGCAGGCAGTGACGAACGGCGAAGAGGGACGGGCATGGACCGCGGGACGGTCGGCAATGCGAACCGGGGTCGGCTTCAGGTCGAGGTCCGGACCGAAGGGCGCAGCGAGGTCGTGAAGCCGGTGGGTGAGCTGGACCACCACACGGCGGATCTCCTGCGGGAGCCGCTGGAGCGCGCGGTCGAGCAGGGCCGAGTGCGCCTGGTGGTCGACTGCTCGGGCCTCGAATTCTGTGATTCCACCGGGCTCAATGTGCTGCTCGGTGCCCGCCTGAAGGCGGAAGCGGCCGGGGGAGGGGTCCATTTGGCCGGCATGCTGCCGGTGGTGGCGAGGGTCTTCGAGATCACCGGGGCGGAGGCGGTCTTCACCGTCCACGACTCCCTCGAAGCGGCCTTGGACACGTGACCGCGGCGCGTGTCGCGGCCCCGGGCACCCCAGGTGTTGCCCGTGTCACGCGATCCGCGCGGATGAAGCGGGTGTTGTCACGATTCGGCCGGGCAGAAGACATCCGGCGGGGCCACGGGCGACCCGCGCACGCTGTATCCGTAACTGCTTGATATCCGTAACTGTTCGATGGCGACATGGTGAATCGGTGAGGTGAAGCGCTGATGAGCACCACCCGGCAGCATCCGCCGGGCGACCTCGGCGGGGAGCCGCAGGGCGCCGGCGTGGACGCGGGCACCGGCGCGCCCTCCTCCGAGCCGGCCGAGTGGCAGTGGCGCACCCTGTCACTGCGGGGTGTCGCCGGCGTCGTGCCGACCGCCCGCGACTTCGCCCGCCAGGCGCTTCACGAATGGGGCTGGCTCCCCGCGACGAGCGCCGACGGCCGGGCCGCCGCCGAGGACGTCCTGCTGGTCGTCTCCGAGCTGGTCACCAACGCCTGCCTGCACGCCGACGGCCCCGATCGGATGCGTATCGCCTGCACGGCGAAGGTGCTGCGGGTGGAGGTCGTCGATTCGGGCGCGGGGCAGCCCGCGCCGCGCACTCCGCACCGGGCCGGGCGGCCCGGCGGACACGGCATGTTCATCGTGCAGCGGCTCTGCCTGGACTGGGGCGTCCTGCGGGTGCCCGGCCGGTCCGGGAAGACCGTCTGGGCGGAGCTGGCCGCCCCCGCGTAGGCGGAGGGACGACCCGGGGCGTACCGCCCCCGCCGTTTGCACCACCGAAGAGCGCGCCGGATCGGCGCGCTCTTTGTCTTCCCTCCACAAGGCGCCGGGCGTACCTTGAGCGCCCGATCTGATGTGTCGTCAGTAACTTGCGTCGGTCAGCACCGGCGCGTGCGGCGACTTCCGGCATGAGGGGGACTCAGGTGTCCTACCAGAAGCGAACAGCTCTCGCGCTGGCGTCCGCGCTGGCGGGCACGGTGGTGCTGATGGCCGCGCCCGCCGCCCACGCCACGGTCGTGGACGTCGACTACAAGTGCAAGACCCCGATCGGAGACAAGAGCGCCGTGTCTCCCATCGACATCAAGAGCGTCAAGAGCGGCGGCGGTTACCGGCTCACGATGTCCTTCCAGAAGGGCGTCTCCTCCAGCCCCGTCGAGCTGGGCAAGGGTGCGATGAGCCCCAGCGCGGTCATCCGGGTGGGCGGCGCCGACCCGGGCCAGGTCCAGGTCTCCGGCCCGCCGAACTCCGCCGCGATACCCGCCAACACCCCCATCAAGATCAGTGACCTGTCGGGTACGTACACCCCGAAGAAGAGCGGCAAGGTCGACTTCACCGCCGGGGTGCTCACCATCAAGGCGCTCGGTACGACCACGACATGCACCCCCTCCAACAACCCGGGACCGTCGCTCCAGCTCGATGTGACGGCCGCGGGCAAACCGCAGACCACCCCGGACGACGGCGGCGGGCAGCTGCCGAAGACCGGCCCGCTCGACTCGGCCGTGGCACTCGGCACGCTGGGCGGCACGGTGCTGCTGGCCGGTGCGGCCGGGGTGCTCTGGCTGACCAGGCGCGGGCAGGGGGCCGTGAGCCGATAGGCGTTGCCGGACCCAGCCGCCGCCGTCACGCACCAGGGAGCAGCCCATGCCGTCGCCGACCGGTCACGCCGCCCGACTCGCCCTTGCCGTACTGCTGTGCGCCCTCGCCATGACACCGGTGACCGCCGCCGCGACGGGGCCCGCGTCGCACCCGGGCGCCACTGGGTGGACGGCACGGCCCGCGGTGAGCGGCTCCGGCACGGGTGGCAGACCGTACTTCTATCTGGAGGGCCCGCCCGGCACCGTGCTGCAGGACCGGCTCTCCGTCACCAACCCGGGCCGGTCCCCGGTCACCGTACGGCTGAGTGGCGCCGACGGTGCCGGGGGCAACGGCGCCACCGGGACCGGGCGCTGGCTGCGGACCGCCGCCGGCGAGGTGACCGTCCCGGCCCGCACCCGGGCCGATGTGCCGTTCACCGTCACGGTGCCGGCCGGTGCGACGCCCGGCGACCACTCCGGCGCGATCGTCGTGCGCGGCGGTGACCGCTCGGTGGACGTACGGGTCCGGCTGCGGGTCGGCGGGCCGACGCTGGCCGCGCTCACCGTCGAGGACGTCACGGTGTCCGGGCGGGCCATCCACTACACGCTGGTCAACCGGGGCAACGCGGTTCTCGCGCCGCGGATCGCGGTCCGCGCCGACGGGGTGTTCGGGGCGCTGCTGCGACGTGAGGCCCGCACCCTGCCGGTGCGGGTGCGGCCCGGACAGCGCGTCAGGCTCACCGAGCCGTGGCGGGACGTCCCCGCGCTCGACTCGGCGACCGTACGCCTGCGCGTCACGGCGGCGGGCGGCGCACACGGCGAGGCGACGGCCCGCGCGGTCTTCGTCCCGTGGGCACCGCTGACCGCCGGCGTGCTGCTGGTCCTGGGCGCCGCCGGCGCGGGCGCGTACGCCCTCCGGCGCAGGCGGGCGCGCGACCGGCGGCCGGACGACGACGAACGGCCCGGACGGTCACCGGGCGACCTACAGCACTCCGGGAGCAGACACTTGGCGAAGGCGGGAGCGGAATCGTGACTGGACAGGCCGGACCGGCAGCACCCCGCAGCGCCCATCACCGGTGGGCCGCCGCGCTGTTCGTCGCGCTGCTCGCAGCACTGCTGTCCGCCCCGCCGGTGCTCCCCGCGACCGGGGCCGAGGCGGCGGTGGTGAGGGCCGCAGACGCGAAGCCCGGGGTCACCCTCTCCAAGCAGCAGGCGGGCAAGGGCGGCGAGATCACCGTGAAGGGAAGCGGCTGGCGCCCGAAGGCACTGCTGATGATCCTGATCTGCGGGCGCTCCGCACCGGACCGCGGTGTGATCGGCGGGACGAACTCCTGCGCCAACGCCGAGGGCAGGGCCGTCACGACCGACGCCAAGGGAGCCTTCCGCAAGAAGACGCCGGTCGCCGAACCGCCCGTGCCCTGCCCCTGCGTGGTGCATGTCGCCACCGTCACCGGCGAACAGGCCACCGCCGACGCCGTGTTCGTCGTCGCGGACCACCCGCTCGCCGCGCTGCCGAAGGAGACCGGGGGCGGCAGGCTCGCGGTGCTCGCCACCACCCGGCTGGAGGGCGACAGCGGGATCCTCACCTGGTTCGGCGCCCCGCCCGCCCGGAATCTGGTCTTCACCGTGGGCAACCTCGGCTCCGACCCCGTCAAGGACCCGGTCTTCGAAATCGGCACCGCGCACGGCGTCTTCGCCCCGCAGTGGGAGGAGCGGCAGTGGCGAGGCACCATCGCCTCCGGCCGCAAGGCGCAGATCGAGCTGCCGGTCGAACTGACGGCGGGCGCCCACGGCGACTACCAGGTCTCGCTCAAGTACGGCGGCAAGGTGCTGGCCGAACAGCCGTGGGGGGTCGGCCGCCCCTGGGGCGTCACACTCTTCTGGATCCTGCTGTGCCTCGTCGTACCGGCCGCCGTGTTCCGGATCGGCATGGCGATCGTCGACAAGGTACGGCCCCGCTCCTCGCGCGCCCCGGGCCGCGCCGGACGCCGCCGCCCGCCGGGACCGGCCGACGCCGCCGCGAAAACCCCGAAGCGCCGCCGCGCCCGGGGGACCGCCGCCGGAACCGGAGTCGCGCCCACCGGCGGTCCGCCCGCCGACGGTCCGTCCACCACCACGGCCACGCTGCCGTGGTTCACACCCGATTCCGCACCGTCAGAGAACAGACCGACGACGAAGGGACATTCGTGAGTACGCAACGCAGGACGGTCGCGGCGGGAGTCGCGATGATGCTCGGCGGCGCGGGCTTGGTGCTGGCCGCGAGTCCGGCCCAGGCCGCCGACGTCTCGTACAGCACGGAGTGCATTCCGCCGCCCATCTCGGGGCTGCCGGCCGTGCAGGGGACCACCAGGGTGCAGCTGACCGCGCCCGCCGAGGCGAAGGTCGGGGACACCGTCGAGGTGGTGTGGAAGACGGTCGAGGCCGCTTCCAAGAACCCCGATGTGCTCGATCTGGACAAGGACACGGTCAAGCCGACCGGCACGCTCAAGGTGGGCGGCGCCGCCACAGGCACAGTGAAGATGGAAGGGCCGCGGCAGAACCCGCCGATCCCCAAGAACAGCGCCATGGTGCTGCCCGACATGAAGGGCACGCTGAAGCTGGAGAAGGCCGGTGAGATCACGCTGACGCCGGATGCGTACAACATCAACGTCTCCAAGCCGATCTCCACGGACACCAAGTGCACCCCGAAACAGACCGTCCAGCCGGGCGTGACCATCAAGGTCACGGACGGCGGCGGCTCCACCACCACGGGCGGTACGACGAGCGGCTCGACCACCGCGGGCGGTACGACCTCCGGCTCCACCACCGCCGGCGGTACGACCTCCGGCTCGACCTCGGGCTCCACCACCGCGGGCGGTACGACGACGGGCGGCGACTCCGGCTCCTCGACCTCGGGCTCCGGTGGCGGCAGCGGACAGACCGACTTCCCCGGCAAGGAGGTCGCGGTCCACTTCGCCTGTACGTCCCCGGGACCGGCCGACATCTCCTCCAAGGTGACGATCAACGCCAAGAAGAGCGGCGGCAGCTACGCCCTCACGGTCAAGACGGCCAAGGGCGTGATGGACAGCCCGGCCGCGCTGCCGGCCGGCGCGCTCAAGCCGTCGATGGACATCACCCTGGGCGGCGCCGACAAGGGCTCGGTGAAGGTCACCGGCCCGGCCAACGCCGAACCGCTGGAGCAGGGCAAGCCGGTCGACCTGTCCGACATGACCGGCACCTACAGGCCCGGCGCCTCCGGCAAGTCCACGCTCAGCCCCGGCACCCTGACGATCGACGTCACCCTGGGCGCCTCGAAGATCAACATCCCGTGCAAGGTGAAGGGCTCGGTGACCCCGTCGCTGGAGCTCGACACCACCGCCCAGCAGGGCGGCGCCTCCGGCTCCGCCACCTCCGGCTCCACGGGCGCGGGCTCCGCGGCCGGCGGCACGGCCTCCGGCGGCGGACTGGCCGCCACCGGGGCCGAGGACACCGGCACCCTGCGCGCCCTCGGACTGGTCGCGGGCACGGCGATCCTGCTCGGCGGTGCCGTGTTCACCTTCACCCCGTGGCGCAGGCTGCGCGGCACCAGGTGAACCGGCTCCCGTGACCACGGCACAGGGGCCGCGACAGCCGTAGCAATGGCACAGGGGTCGCGACAGGCGTGACCACGGCACAGGGGCCGCCGCACCGGTCGACGGTGCGGCGGCCCCTGTGTGCGGGCAGAAGGCGATCAGTGCGTCAACGCAGCGGCGCATCAACGCAGCGGCGCGTCAACGCATCAGTGCATCGGCACATCAGTCCATCAAGTGCGTCAGCGCACGTCGCCCATGAGCTGGCTGACCTTCTTGCGGTACATCCAGATCGAGAACGCCGCGACGATCGCGAGCGTCGCCTCCAGACCCACGATCCCGGTCTTGTTCAGGTCGACACCGGCCAGCGACAGCAGGCTGGTGGTGCAGTCGCCCGCGGTGACCGCGAGGAACCAGACACCCATCATCTGGCTGCCGTACTTCGCCGGCGCCATCTTCGTGGTGACCGACAGGCCGACCGGGGAGAGGCAGAGCTCGCCGACGGTCTGCAGGAAGTAGATCGACACCAGCCACATCGGGCTGACCTTGTCGCCGTCCGTCGTCATGGTCAGCGGCAGCATGAAGACGAGGAAGGAGACGCCGACCAGGAAGAGACCCGAGCCGAACTTGACGACCGTGCTGGGCTCCTTGCCGCGCCGGTTCAGCGCCAGCCATATCCAGGCGACGACCGGGGCCAGCGCCATGATGAAGACCGGGTTGATCGACTGGTACCACGAAGTCGGGAACTCCATACCGAACAGGCTGTTCGTGGTGGAGGACTCACCGAAGAGCGACAACGTGGAGCCGCCCTGGTCGTAGATCATCCAGAAGATGGCTGCGGCGACGAAGAACCAGATGTAGCCGGACATCTTCGACTGCTCGGTCTGCGAGAGATCACGGTCGCGCTTGATCCGCACCAGTACGGCGATCGGAATGACCAGGCCGGCGACGGTGATCGGAACGAGCGCCCAGTTCAGCGTGTACACATCGGTGGCGACGAGCACACCGTAGAAGACGACGGCGACGACCAGCCACAGCAGACCCTTGCGCAGGGTCGTACGGCGTTCCTCGGCCGACAGCGGCATCGGGACGACGCTGCTGCGGGCGCTGAGGTGGCGCGTACCGATGAGGAACTGGGCCAGACCGAACGCCATGCCGGCCGCGGCGAGGGCGAAGCCGAGGTGCCAGTCCACCTTCTCGCCGATCGTGCCGATGATCAGCGGAGCGGCGAAGGCACCGAGGTTGATGCCCATGTAGAAGATGGTGAAGCCACCGTCGCGACGCGGGTCCTCCGGACCGTCGTAGAGGTGGCCGACCATCGTCGAGAGGTTGGCCTTCAGCAGACCTGAGCCGAGTGCGACCAGTGCCAGACCGGCGAAGAAGGTGCCGGAGCTGGGCAGGGCCAGAGTGAGATGGCCCGCCATGATGATCGCGGCCGAAATGGCGACCGTCTTGCGCGGCCCCCAGACCCGGTCGCCGAACCAGCCGCCGGGCATGGCGAGCAGGTACACCATCGCCAGATAGATGGAGTAGATCGCGGTGGCTTTGGCCGCGTTCATGTCCAGGCCGGAATTGGAGACCAGGTAAAGCGGAAGCAGGGCCCGCATGCCGTAGAAGCTGAAGCGCTCCCACATCTCGGTCATGAAGAGAGTGGCCAGGCCGCGGGGGTGGCCGAAGAAGGTCTTCGCGGATCCAGATGTACTGGCCGGGTCCTTCGTCAGGCTGGACGCCATGGTCGATCCTTGTGTGCTCGGGACGCAACGCCTTGTCGGCGTGGTGCGCCCGGTGGGGGGAGGCCGGCACCGGCACGGGCGTGCCCCACCCCTCACGCCCGGGAGGGGATTCGTCCCGCTCGCCGGATTTATTAGGGAGCCGGCGGTAGGGGACGGGGAGCGACCGTGTCGGGATCCACGCCCGGTGCGCATCCTTACGCTCCGGGCCCGGCCACAGGTCATTCACTGATTCCATGACTGGCGGGTACCAGTCGGCCAACAAAAGAGACCCTTGGCGCTAAGAGCTGCCCAAAGGTCCTTGAGTGGTGCAACAGGCGTCGAGCCACCATACGCCACGACAGAGTCCGATATGAATGGACTTGAGAGATGGATCACAGGTCCTGATGGGGTCGAATTCCCATATTCAAAGGCGCCCACTCGTTTATCTCGCAGACCCGCAGGGCTTTTGGATCACCTCACGGCAGCCACTCCGCGCGGACTACCATCACTGCATGACCCGTGTACTGCTCGCCGAGGACGATGCATCCATCTCGGAGCCGCTGGCCCGCGCACTGCGTCGGGAGGGTTACGAGGTCGAGGTCCGCGAAGACGGGCCGACCGCACTCGACGCCGGCCTCCAGGGCGGAATCGACCTGGTCGTGCTCGACCTGGGTCTGCCCGGGATGGACGGCCTCGAAGTTGCCCGCAGGCTCCGTGCCGAGGGTCACACCGTGCCGATCCTGGTGCTGACCGCCCGCGCCGACGAGGTGGACACCGTCGTAGGCCTCGACGCGGGTGCCGACGACTACGTCACCAAGCCCTTCCGCCTCGCCGAGCTGCTCGCCCGGGTCCGCGCCCTGCTGCGCCGCGGCGCCACCGAGCCCGCGCCCCAGCCCGCGACGCACGGCGTCCGGATCGACGTCGAGTCGCACCGCGCCTGGATGGGCGAGGAGGAACTCCAGCTCACCGCCAAGGAGTTCGACCTGCTGCGGGTCCTGGTCCGCGACGCCGGCCGGGTCGTCACCCGCGACCAGCTGATGCGAGAGGTCTGGGACACCACCTGGTGGTCGTCGACGAAGACCCTCGACATGCACATCTCATGGCTCCGCAAGAAGCTCGGCGACGACGCCGCCAACCCCCGCTACATCGCGACCGTACGGGGCGTCGGCTTCCGCTTCGAGAAGAGCTGACGTTCCGAGGAGGGAGCGACGTGCCGGGAAGAGACGACCCGCTGGCAAGAGGCGACCTGCTGGGAAGAGCTGACGTGCGGAAGCATTCATGCGCCGCAGACTGATCAATTCCACGCTCGCGGTGGTGCTCGTGGTGATCGCCGTCTTCGGGGTCTCCCTGGTCATCGTCGAGACCCGCACCATCAGCAACAGCGCGCAGGAGAGCGTCGACTCCGAGGCGCTTCGGCTGATCAGCGCCGTCGAGAGCCGGCTGCTGGAGGACGAGCGGATCACCTCGGCGCTGCTCTCCCAGCAGCTCACCAGCAAGCGCTACGCCCTGATCGAGATCCCTGGCCGCCCCCCGCTCGAAATCGGCAAGCGCCCCACCGGCAATGTGATCAGCGGCACCGCCGAGGGGGAGCACGGCGAGAAGGTCACCGTCGAGGAGTCCAGCTCCGCGGTCACCCGCGAGATCGGCCGCACCCTGATGATCATCGGCGCGGTGGCGCTGCTGGCCATCGTCTCCGCCGTGCTGCTGGCCGTACGCCAGGCCAACAGGCTGACCTCACCGCTGACCGACCTGGCCGAGACCGCCGAGCGCCTGGGCTCCGGCGACCCGCGCCCGCGCCACAAGCGGTACGGGGTGCCGGAGCTGGACCGGGTCGCCGATGTCCTGGACGCCTCCGCCGAACGGATCGCCCGGATGCTGACCGCGGAACGCAGGCTGGCCGCCGACGCCTCCCACCAGCTCCGTACGCCGCTCACCGCGCTCTCCATGCGGATCGAGGAGATCTCGGCCACCGACGACCCGGACACGGTGAAGGAGGAGGCGAACATCGCCCTCACCCAGGTCGAGCGGCTCACCGACGTGGTGGAGCGGCTGCTGACCAACGCCCGTGATCCGCGTACCGGCTCCGCCGTCGTCTTCGATCTCGACGAGGTCGTCAAGCAGCAGATCGAGGAGTGGCGTCCCGCCTACCGGAGCGCGGGCCGCGCCATCGTCCGCTCCGGCAAGCAGGGGCTGCGGGCCGTCGGCACACCGGGTGCGGTCGCCCAGGTGCTGGCCGCGCTGATCGAGAACTCACTGATGCACGGGGGCGGCACGGTCGCGCTGCGCACCCGGGTCACCGGCAACCAGGCGGTCATCGAGGTCACGGACGAGGGCCCCGGGGTTCAGCCCGATCTGGGCGCCCGGATCTTCGAGCGGACGATCAGCGGCCGCAACTCCACCGGCATCGGCCTCGCGGTGGCCAGGGACCTCGCGGAAGCGGACGGCGGCCGCCTCGAACTGCTCCAGCAGCAGCCCGCGGTCTTCGCCCTGTTCCTCAGCCGGGTGGCCCTGAAGAGGCAGGAACCGGAACGCCCGGTGCGGTGAGCGGCGGGGGAGGCCCGCTATCGCCGTACGGAATCCGCCCCTACCTGCGGCACCGGCTCCGTGCCCCCCTGCTTCAGGAACCTCTCGGCCCCACCGGCCACGGGCTTCTCGGCGGCCGGCGCGGGCTTCTCCACGGGCAGCGCCTTGAACACCCACGTCCGGTAGGACCAGAAGCGGAACAGGGTCGCGATGCCGATCCCGAGGATCTTGAAGACATTGCTCTGGACCGGGCTGTCCCAGCCGAAGCCGTACGTCGCCACGTACAGCACACCGGTCTCGATGACCGCGCCCGCCCCGCTGAACAGCAGGAACAGCGTCAGCTCACGGGTCCGTCCGCTCTTGTCGCGGTCCCGGTACGTCCAGTAGCGGAAGCCCAGGTAGTTGCCGAGGACGGCGACGAGGGTGGCCAGCAGACCGGCCCGTACCGTCGGGATGCTCGTGTAGCGCCAGAGCAGGTTGGACACCGAGATGTTGACCACCAGGCCGACCGCGCCGACCGCACCGAACTTGGCGACTTCCCGGGCAAGCAGCTCCAGCCGCGCCCGTAGTGCGCCCCGTTCGCTCATGGTGATCGCTCAGCCTGTCTGTCGGAAACGTCAACCCGGTCATGCTAACCAGCCCGTCCTCGCCCCGCCCGTGGATGCAGTGACTGGTGTGGCGATGCTGTGACACGGCTGCCGGACCGGGCGGCCGGAGGGCGTCGTCGGGAGCGCCCCGGGGCGGCGGATACCCTGGAGAAGTGACGTTCCCGGTAGTCGGCATGGTCGGTGGCGGTCAGCTCGCCCGAATGACCCACGAGGCGGGCATCCCCCTCGGCATCAAGTTCAAGCTCCTCAGTGACACCCCCCAGGACTCGGCGGCCCAGGTGGTGAGCGAAGTCGTCGTCGGCGACTATCGCGACCTGGACACGCTGCGTGCCTTCGCGCGCGGCTGTGACGTGATCACCTTCGATCACGAGCACGTACCGACCGAGCACCTGCGGGCCCTGGAGGCGGACGGCATCCCCGTGCGCCCGGGACCCGACGCGCTGGTGCACGCCCAGGACAAGGGGGTGATGCGCGCGAAGCTCACCGAGATCGGCGCGCCCTGCCCCCGCCACCGCATCGTGAAGGACCCGGCCGATGTCGCCGCCTTCGCCGAGGAGACCGGGGGCTTCCCCGTCGTCCTCAAGACGGTCCGCGGCGGTTACGACGGCAAGGGCGTCTGGGTGGTCCGCTCCGAGGCGGACGCGGCGGAGCCCTTCCGGGCCGGGGTCGCGGTCCTGGCGGAGGAGAAGGTCGACTTCGTACGGGAGCTGGCGGCCAACATCGTCCGCTCACCGCACGGCCAGGCCGTCGCCTACCCGGTCGTCGAGTCGATCCAGGTCGACGGGGTCTGCGACACGGTGATCGCCCCGGCCCCCGAGCTGGACGAGCGGCTCGCCGGCGAGGCCCAGCAGCTGGCTCTGCGCATCGCCTCCGAGCTCAATGTCGTCGGCCACCTCGCGGTCGAACTCTTCGAGACCCGTGACGGACGCATCCTCGTCAACGAGCTGGCCATGCGCCCGCACAACTCCGGTCACTGGACGCAGGACGGCGCGATCACCTCGCAGTTCGCCAACCACGTCCGCGCCGTGCTCGACCTGCCTCTCGGCGACCCGCGCCCGCGCGCCACCTGGACGGTCATGTCCAATGTCCTCGGCGGCGACTTCCCGGACATGTACCAGGCGTATCTGCACTGCATGGCCCGCGACCCCCAGCTCAAGATCCACATGTACGGCAAGGACGTGAAGCCCGGCCGCAAGGTCGGACACGTCAACACCTACGGCGACGACCTGGCGGACGTGCGGGAGCGCGCCCGGCACGCGGCCGACTACCTGCGAGGAACGATCACCGAATGACTTCCCCCGCCACTGCCGCACCGCTTGTCGGCATCGTCATGGGCTCGGACTCCGACTGGCCCGTCATGGAAGCGGCGGCCAAGGCCCTCGACGAGTTCGAGATCCCGTACGAGGTCGACGTCGTCTCCGCCCACCGCATGCCGCACGAGATGATCGCGTACGGCGAGCAGGCGGCGGACCGCGGCCTCAAGGCGATCATCGCGGGCGCGGGCGGCGCCGCCCACCTGCCCGGCATGCTCGCCTCCGTCACCCCGCTGCCCGTCATCGGTGTGCCGGTCCCGCTGAAGTACCTCGACGGCATGGACAGCCTTCTCTCCATCGTGCAGATGCCCGCCGGTGTGCCGGTCGCGACCGTCTCGGTCGGCGGCGCGCGCAACGCGGGCCTGCTCGCCGCCCGCATCCTCGCCGCCCACGACGGCGAGCTGCTGGCCCGGATGCGGGAGTTCCAGCAGGAGCTGAACGACCAGGCGACGGAGAAGGGCAAGCGGCTCCGCAGCAAGGTCCAGGGCGCCGACTCCTTCGGCTTCGGGAAGTAGGCGAAAGTGACGCAGCTGGAGCGGGCGAGGGAACTCCTCGCCGAGTACCCCGTCGTCGACGGGCACAACGACCTGCCGTGGGCGCTGCGCGAACAGGTCGGCTACGACCTCGACGCCCGCGACATCGCCACCGACCAGTCCGGCCATCTGCACACCGACATCCCCCGGCTGCGCGCGGGCGGCGTCGGCGCCCAGTTCTGGTCCGTCTACGTACAGTCCGACATGGCGGGCGACGAAGCCGTCAGCGCCACCCTGGAACAGATCGACGTGGTCGCCGAGCTGATCGGCCGCTACCCCGCCGACCTGCGGCGCGCCCTGACCGCCGACGACATGGAGGCGGCCCGCGCCGAGGGCCGCATCGCCTCCCTGATGGGCGCCGAGGGCGGCCACTCCATCAACAACTCGCTGGGCACCCTGCGCGCCCTGCACACCCTGGGCGTCCGCTACATGACGCTCACGCACAACGACAACATCGCCTGGGCGGACTCGGCGACCGACGAGCCCGGCGTCGGCGGCCTCTCGCCGTTCGGCCACGAGGTCGTACGGGAGATGAACCGCACCGGCATGCTGGTCGACCTCTCCCATGTGGCGGCCAGCACGATGCGCGACGCGCTCGACACCTCCACGGCGCCGGTGATCTTCTCGCACTCCTCGTCGCGGGCGATCTGCGACCACCCGCGCAACGTCCCGGACGACGTCCTCGGCCGGCTTCCCGCCAACGGCGGCATCGCCATGGCGACCTTCGTACCGAAGTTCGTCCTGCCGGAGGCGGTCGCCTGGACCCGGGCCGCGGACGAGAACCTGCGTGCGCACGGCCTGCACCACCTCGACACCACCGCGCAGGCGATGGAGATCCACGCCGCCTTCGAGGCGGCCAACCCGCGCCCGATGGCCACCGTGGCGACCATCGCCGACCATCTCGACCACATGCGCGAGGTCGCCGGCGTCGACCACATCGGCATCGGCGGCGACTACGACGGAACGGCCTTCCTCCCCGACGGCCTCCAGGACGTCGCCGGCTACCCGAACCTGATCGCGGAGCTGCTCGGCCGCGGCTGGTCCACCGCCGATCTCGCCAAGCTCACCTGGCAGAACGCCGTACGGGTGCTGCGTGACGCCGAGAGCGTCGCGCGCGAGCTGCGCACCCGCCGCGGCCCGTCGCACGCCACGATCGAGCAGCTGGACGGCGCGACCGTCTGAAGACGTTGACGTGTGGGGGCGGCCCCCGGGGCGCCCCCACACGTCAACCACTACCCCGCGCAGAGGCAGAACGGGTGCCCCGCCGGGTCCGCGTACACCCGGAAGCTCCGCTCCCGGTCCTCCGCCTCCAGCACGGTGGCGCCCAGCGCGAGCGCCTCCTTCTCCGCCGCGTCCGGATCCGCCACGGTCAGATCCAGATGGACCTGCTGCGACGCCTCCGCGCTCGGCCACCGCGGCGGTACGAAACCGGGCGCGGCCTGGAACGCGAGGAGTGTGCCCCCGATGCCGGTCAGCTCCACCCAGTCCTCCCCGTCGGGCACGATCTCTCCGCCGAGCAGGCCTGCGTAGAAACCGGCGAGCGCGGCCGGGTCGGGGCAGTCCAGAACTACCGATCCCAGGGTGGCGACAGCCATGACAATTCCTCCTCGGGCAGATGGATGCGGTTGGTTACCCGTAGAAGCCTTCAACAGGTAACCGTTACTGCATGCTGCCGCAAAGGAAGTAACGTCGCAACCATGAGGTCGCAATCGTGAGGTCGCAGTCATGAGGTCGCAGTCATGAGTGAGAAGGAACCCGCGCCCGGTGCGCTCGCGCTGATCGAGGCACTGGTCAACACGCTGGACGTCGAGACGGGCGCGGACACTCTCGACACGGCGGACGGACGCGCCGCCTTCGGCCTCACCGAACCCGAGGTCCCGGACGCACGCGCCCTGCGCGAGGCGCTCCGTACCGCCTGCCTCGCCCACGCCGGCCACCGCTCGCCGGACGACGCCGCGGCCACGCTCGACCGGCTCCTCGCCGAGGCGCCCCTGCGCGTCACCGTGGACGCGGCGGGCGCCGCCGCACTGCGCCCCGCCACCGAACCGGCCGGGCTGACCGCACGCATCGCGTCGGCCATCGCCACCGCGGCGGCCGAGGGCACCTGGGCCCGGCTCAAGGCCTGCGAGGCGGAGGACTGCCGCTGGGCCTACTACGACCGCAGCCCGGCGGGGCGCCGCCGATGGTGCTCCATGTCGGTGTGCGGCGCCCGCGCCAAAATGCGCACCTACCGCGCGAAGCGCGGCTGAGGCTGTCCCGCAATCCCCGGTGGGCACGCGACGACAGCCACGGCACTTACGGGACAGCCCTCAGGCCAGGGCCTGGGGTCTTTCTCTCCGGCTCAGGCCGTCGGACGGCCCATCGCCCGGTACGTCCAGCCGGCCCCGCGCCACAGCTCGCCGTCGAGCGCGTTGCGGCCGTCCAGGATGATCCGGCGGGACGCGACCTCGCCGAGCGCCGCCGGGTCCAGCTCGCGGAACTCGCGCCACTCCGTCAGATGCAGCACCACATCGGCGCCGCGCACCGCGTCCAGCGCCGTGTCCGCGTAACCCAGGGTCGGGAAGAGCCGCCGGGCGTTGTCGATGCCCTTGGGGTCGAAGACCGTGACCTGGCCGCCCTGCAGATGGATCTGCCCGGCCACGTTCAGCGCCGGCGAGTCCCGTACGTCGTCCGAGTCCGGCTTGAACGTCGCGCCCAGCACCGCCACCCGCTTGCCGAGGAAGGAATCGCCGCCCACGGCTTCCCGGGCCAGCTCCACCATGTGGCCGCGGCGCCGCATGTTGATCGAGTCGACCTCGCGGAGGAAGGTCAGCGCCTGGTCCGCGCCCAGTTCGCCGGCGCGCGCCATGAAGGCCCGGATGTCCTTCGGCAGACAGCCGCCGCCGAAGCCGATCCCGGCCCGCAGGAACTTCGAGCCGATCCGCTCGTCGTGCCCGATCGCCTCGGCCAGCTTCTTCACATCGCCGTCGGCGGCCTCGCAGACCTCCGCCATGGCGTTGATGAACGAGATCTTCGTGGCCAGGAAGGAGTTGGCCGCGGTCTTCACCAGCTCGGCGGTCGGGAAGTCCGTCACCACGAACGGCGACCCCTCGGCGACCGGCGCCGCGTACACCTCGCGCAGCAGCTTCTCGGCTCGCTCGCTCGCCACCCCGACGACGATCCGGTCCGGGTGCAGGGTGTCGTTCACGGCGAAGCCCTCGCGCAGGAACTCCGGGTTCCAGGCCAGCTCCGCGTCGGCGCCCGCCGGTGCCAGCTCCGCCAGCCGCGCCGCGAGCCGGGCCGCCGAGCCCACCGGGACGGTCGACTTCCCTACGACCAGGGCCGGCCGGGTCAGATGCGGGGCCAGCGACTCGAACGCGGAGTCCACGAAGCTCATGTCGCAGGCGTACTCGCCGTGCTTCTGCGGAGTGTTCACACAGACGAAGTGCACATCGCCGAAGGCCGCCACCTCCTCCCAGGAGGTGGTGAACCGCAGCCGTCCCGTGGACCCCGCGATGCCCTCGACGTGCTTGCTCAGCAGCTCCTCCAGCCCCGGTTCGTACATCGGGACCCGGCCGGCGCTCAGCATCTCGATCTTCTCGGGCACGACATCGAGGCCGAGCACCTCGAAGCCCAGCTCGGCCATGGCCGCGGCGTGGGTGGCGCCGAGGTAGCCGGTGCCGATCACAGTGATCCTGAGGGCCATGAAGTGCTCCTGTGAGATGCGGACAGACGTGCGGTGAACGAGCATAGTCGTGCCCCCGAAGCCCAGATTTTCCCCCTGCCCGCACCCCTTTCACCACCTTCTTCCAGCCCTGTTTCTCCACCTTTCTCCCACCCCTGTCGTGAAGCTCACGCGGGCATTGCATAGGCCATCGCGGGAGCCGCGCTCTAAAATTGGGTTACTTAACGGTAGTTAGCGTCTTTGGGGAGTGAGCGTCTTGGCGGGTTCCACCGATTTCGACCTGTACCGTCCGGCCGAGGAGCACGAGATGCTCCGGGAGACGGTGCGTGCGCTCGCCGAGGCGAAGATCGCCCCGCACGCGGCGGCGGTCGACGAGGAGGCGCGCTTCCCGCAGGAGGCGCTGGACGCCCTGACCGCGGCGGACCTGCACGCGGTGCACGTACCCGAGGAGTACGGAGGCGCGGGCGCCGACGCCCTCGCCACGGTCATCGTGATCGAGGAGGTGGCCCGTGTCTGCGCCTCCTCCTCCCTCATCCCCGCCGTGAACAAGCTCGGCTCCCTCCCGGTGATCCTCTCCGGCTCCGAGGGCCTGAAGAAGAAGTACCTGGGCCCCCTCGCCAAGGGCGACGGCATGTTCTCGTACTGCCTCTCCGAGCCCGACGCGGGTTCCGACGCGGCCGGCATGAAGACCCGGGCCGTATGCGACGGCGACTTCTGGGTGCTCAACGGCGTGAAGCGCTGGATCACCAATGCGGGCGTCTCCGAGTACTACACGGTCATGGCCGTCACCGACCCGACCAAGCGCTCCAAGGGCATCTCCGCCTTCGTCGTCGAGAAGTCGGACGAGGGCGTCTCCTTCGGCGCCCCGGAGAAGAAGCTCGGCATCAAGGGCTCCCCGACCCGCGAGGTCTACTTCGACAACGTCCGCATCCCCGCCGACCGCATGATCGGCGAGGAGGGCACCGGCTTCGCCACCGCGATGAAGACCCTGGACCACACCCGCGTCACCATCGCGGCCCAGGCCCTCGGCATCGCCCAGGGCGCCCTCGACTACGCCAAGGGCTACGTCCAGGAGCGCAAGCAGTTCGGCAAGCCGATCGCCGACTTCCAGGGCGTCCAGTTCATGCTCGCCGACATGGCCATGAAGCTGGAGGCGGCCCGCCAGCTCACCTACTCGGCCGCCGCCAAGTCCGAGCGCGTCGACGGAGACCTCACCTTCTTCGGCGCCGCGGCCAAGTGCTTCGCCTCCGACGTCGCCATGGAGATCACCACGGACGCGGTCCAGCTGCTCGGCGGCTACGGCTACACGCGGGACTACCCGGTGGAGCGGATGATGCGCGACGCGAAGATCACCCAGATCTACGAGGGCACGAACCAGGTGCAGCGGATCGTCATGGCGAGGAACCTCCCGTAGCGACTTCGTCCCGACTGCGTCAACGTCACGGCCCCCGGCGCCATGCCGGGGGCCGTGACGTGCTCTGTCCGCTTGGCAGCCGCGGTTCGTTCCGGCGCGTTGCTCAACTATGCCCCCTTTTTTTTGGGGGGTCTCCTTGAACGCGTTCTCTTGCACGAGAATCCGGAATTCCATATTCCGGAAATATATTCCATTGGCTCCGTCGTGGTGCGTGCTACAGTCCTCAACTGCAAGATCACCGGGACTTTGGAGGGTGAATATGGGGAAGCTCAAGGTTATCGGCGTGGCATTTTTTGCCTCGGTGGCGGTTGCTGCCGGAATGGGTACCGCGAACGCTTCATCCGGTTGGGATCCTGTCGGATCGAGCACTTTCAAGTACCGTGACGTAAACCTGGGCCAGTGGTTCACCGGCTATGTCTATTCGTCCGGTGGTAATTTCATGGCCTGCGTCGACTCCACGTCGCGATCCCACTCGTACACCCTGTGGGAGCACGACCCCAGCGGTTCCAAGAAGGTCGCGACGAAGACCAGTTCGGGCGGCTGTCTCACCTTCAATAGCATCGGCGACTACGTCGACGGCGACAACAAGAAGGCGGAGTTCATGCTCTCGACGAACAACCCTGAGGGTGGTTACGGAGTCGTTTTCTACGACTAGGCCGCGGCATCGGGCGACATTAAATAATGCAGGGACGTCATATGCTCGCAGGTCGATCGCGAGCATATGGCGGCCTTTCTTTTTTCATCACCCAGTTTGTTCTCTGCCGCCCAGGCTGCCCACCGATACGGGCAAAAGTCGACCCTCGGCCGGTGTTTCGTATCAGGCCACGCCCGTGCGTTCTTGCGGAACCGGGCTCCGATCGATACCAGCCGTATCCAGCTCCTCCGTGGTGAACCTCAACAACTGTGCGGGTGATCCATTGGCGTAGGAGCGGGAGTTCGTAGCAGGTGTCAATTTGTTCGCGGACCCCGTCGGCGATGGCGATCCCGCGTGCTTCGAGGACGATCAGGAGCCCTTCGGCCAAGCCCTCGGGGCGATTGCTCGGGCGTTGAGTGGTGTTTCGGTCAGGCGGCTGTGCGGAGGTCTGTCCGGCATTCGCGGCAGTGGCCGGGGTGGCGGGAGCGGAAGGCGCGGTCGCAGTGGTCGCAGTTCTGGAGCGGGATGACGACGGTGCCGGGGCGTGCGGGTGCGATGTCCTGGGCTCCTGGCAGTGGTGGTGGCAGGAGTGCGGTGATTCGGTGGCGCAGGAGCTTGGCGGGGTGTTTCAGGGGGTTCGGGAGGTCGTTGGTGAGGGTGTGGCGGATGGTGTCGGGGTGGGCGTCGCGTTCGAGCCAGGTGGCGACGCCGGGGGTGAGGGTGTGGATGTCGTTCTCGGAGAGGACGAGTTGAGGTGCGTGGCGGCGCAGGTCGGCGAGGAGTGCGGTGGCTGCGTGCTGGAGTTCCGGGGTGAGTTCCTGTGGCTGGGGGAGCGGTGGTGGTGGTGTGGTGCGCGCGGTGGGGGCCGGTACGAGGGCGGGGGCTGGCTGCGGCTGCGGTGTCGGTGACGGGGGTGGTGCGGGGGCTGGGACGGGGTGCGGTTCGGGAGTGGTTGCGTGTGGTGGCGGTGCGGTCCGTGGAGTCGGCTTGCTGGGGGCTGTCCGGGGGCGGGGCGCTGTCACGGGGTGGGCGGTGGCGCCGGGCTGGTTGTACGAGATGGTGCGGGTGATGATGCGGCCGTCGGGGAGGCGTACGCGGCTGCGGTGGAGGTAGCCGTGGGCTTCGAGTTCGCGCAGGGCGGCGGCGATGCGGGTCTCGCTTTCGGGGAAGCGTTCGGCGAGGCGTTTGATGCCGATCCTGGCTCCGGCGGGGAGCGACTGGATGTGGGCGGCGAGTCCGATCGCTGCGAGGGAGAGTCCGCGGTGCTGGGCGAGGTGGTTGCCGATGACGGTGAAGCCCGCGGCATGCCGGAAGTTGATGTGGATGACGCCGGATGACGGTGTGGTGTCTCCGGGTACGGGGGACGGGGCGCACGGGGGCGCGGTAACCTGCGGGGTATCCATCAGGAAGGGCCTAACTTCCTCGGTGGTCAGGCCCCCGGTTGAGACTGTGAATCTCGTCGGGGGCCGTCGCATGTCTGGAGTTGTCGCGGCGAGCATATGCCGACCAACCCACCCGAAATCCAGCCCAGTTGTCCCATGTCACCCGAGTGAGTGACGAGTGTGGGGCGGGGTCGGGTTTGGGTGGGGAGGGTGATTTCCCCAGGTCCTTTAAAGCTTTATGCGTCGTGGGACGCGGGGACGTGGTGCACCGGGTCGTGGGTTTCCGCGACCCGGTGGAACGGTCGTGGTGCGAGGTCGAGTTCGGCCCAGACGGTCTTGTGCGGGACGGGTCCGACATCGATGCCCCAGCGGTCGGCGAGCGCCTCGACGATCAGCAGACCGCGCCCGCTCTCCGCGTGCCGGTCGGGGGCGGAGGCGACGGGCAGTTGCTCGGCCCGGGTGTCGGTCACCTCGATCCGTAGGAGCTCGTCGCGGTGGGCGATGAGGCTGAGTCGGAAGTCCCGGCCCGGTACGCGGCCGTGGACGGCGGCATTGGCGGCCAGCTCGGCAACGACGTGCGCGGCTGGTTCGCAGGCGATCCCCCAGTCGCCCAGATGCGCCGTGGCCAGGAGTCGGGCGAGCCTGGCGCCCCGGCGGGTGGGGGAGAGCAGCACGGTGAACTGCCGGACGGGAGCGGAATGTTCGGTTCGGGTGATTTCTCGGGTCACGTCACTCAGCGTGGCCGCGCATGCGTACCGTGAACAGCAACGAGCCCCTTGCGTACGGTAATTGTCCCGTGCTTGTCCAGTGCTGTCCCGGCTGTCCGGGTGACGCACCGGGGAGACCAGGGGTTGAGCCAGGGACGGCATGCACATCGGAAGTGGGGCACGGATGAGCGTGGATGAGACCGGTACGGAAAACGGCGACGCCGGGGCGGACGAGCCGGGCTGGGACGTCGATCCCGATGACGAGTCGGGGGCGGCCGTGGTCGCGGCGGTGGGCCGCCAGATCAAGGCGTGGCGGGAGGCGGCGGGGCTACGGGCCGGCGAATTCGGGGCCGCGATCGGGTACGGGGAGGACCTCGTCTACAAGGTGGAGGGCGGCCGTCGCATCCCCCGCCCGGAGCTCCTGGACAAGGCGGACCAGGTGCTCGGCGCGCGCGGGAAGATCGCGGCGATGAAGCAGGACGTGGCGGAGGTCCGGTACCCGAAGAAGATCCGGGACCTGGCGAAGCTGGAGGGGCGAGCCGTCGAGCTGTCGGCGTACGGGGATCACAATTTGCACGGGCTGCTTCAGACGGCGGAGTACGCACGGGCGTTGTTCGAGATGCGGCTGCCCCCGTACGAGCCGGACGAGATCGAGCGGGCCGTTGCGGGTCGCATGTCCAGGCAGGCGATCTTCGAGCGAGCCCCGGCTCCCGCGCTCAGTTTTGTGCAGGAGGAAACGACGCTGAGGCGTCCGCTCGGGGGCACAATGGTTCTGCGTCGGCAGCTCGAACACCTCCTGTCGGTCGGGCAGTTGCGGAATGTTGCGATCCAGGTCATGCCAACTGCCCGAGAGGAGCACGCCGGAATGCAGGGGGAGACGCAGGTTCTGAAATTCAAGGACGGTACGGCCATGGGGCGCTCGGAAGGGGCGTTCAACGGTCGGGCGGTCTCCGATCCGAAGCAGCTCCGAATCCTTGAGCTGCGGTATGGCATGATCCGGGCCCAGGCTCTTACTCCGCGTGAGTCGTTGGCCTTCATCGAGCAACTTCTGGGAGAAACATGAACTGCGAGCTCTCCGCCAGGGGCGGCCATGAGCTGGAGTGGCGCAAGAGCAGCTACAGCAGTAACAGCAGCGAAGCTGACTGCGTGGAGGTAGCCCCCGCCCCTGGCGGGATCTGCGTCCGGGACTCCAAGAACGCCCAAGGCCCACGCCTCGCCTTCGGCCCCAACGCCTGGGCGGGCTTCGTCTCCTACGCGGCCGGGCACTGATCCCGCTCGGCCGCCGGCCCCGGGCAGGGCGACTCCAGTCAGCCCTCCTCGCCCTCCTCGTCCTCCCCGTCGAAGCGGTCGAGGGCCGCTTCCGTGCGGGCGCGGAACAGCGCGGTCTGGTGGTCGTCGCGGAGGATGATCTCGTCGTGCGCGTACCAGTGTGAGCCCGGCCGCTGGCTGATCGGGTACTCCGGGAGCGGCAGGCGCTGGAAGGTGGCGGTGATGTCCTCGGGCAGCCCGGCGCCGTCGTCGGGGGTCACCCATCCCATGAGGTCCTCATCGGCGCACAGGGCCTCGGACAGAACGATCTCGACGAACGCGACGCTTACCCGGCCCAGCCATGCGGCCCAGTCGTCGGCGGTGGGCCCGACGAGGTCGGCGCGGACCACGACCGGTGGGTCGTCCTGGTCGAGATCCGTGACGCGTATGCCCCAGTAGGCGCAGGACTGGTTCTCGACGCGGAAGACCAGTACGCCGCGGTCCTTGTCCAGGTAGAGGTCCTTCGGGGCGAGCAGCGCGTCCTGATTGTCGGTCAGGTCCTTTCGTCGGCCGAGCAGTTGGTAGGCCTCGCGCAGCGCTGCGGGCAGGGGCAGGCCGAGCCGGGCCTGTGCCGCGTCGAGTTCGGCGGGGGCGTAGCCGTCGGTCCCGGTGAGGGGGCGCTGGCTCCAGTCGCGGGCGAAGGCACGGATGAAAGCCCATGCCGCCTGTCTGTCGGGCTGCTCGCCGACGGCCGCGGTGAGCGCGTCCAGGTCGAGCATGAGGTTCGGGGACTGCGGCTCCTGAGTCATGGGTGCGACTGTAGGCGCCGCCACTGACAAGGTTCCGGGTGAAGGAGCGCAAGAAGAAGACCACATGAGCGAAGAGCAGCAGGGCCCGGACGGCGAACCGTCGGGGCCCTGCTGTGAAGCGTTGTCAGTTCTCGGTGACGGTTACCTTCTCGTCGTTGTTGAGCTGCTCGACGAGCTGCTTGACCTTGGCCTTGTCCCAGACCAGGTTGCCGCCGGTGGAGCCCGAGATCGGCATGTTCATCGAGGTGCCGTCGCCGCCCGTGACGCCCTTCATGGCGAAGAACATCTGGCCCAGGGACCAGATCGACATGTCCTTGTCCACGATCAGGGTGTCCAGGCCGGCGCCCATCGTCGGGTAGAACTTGAACGGGTTGAGGATCGTGGACGGCGTGGCCGTCTGGCTGGCCAGGGCGGCGAGGAACTTCTGCTGGTTCTTCGTGCGGTCCAGGTCGCTGCCGGCGAAGGCGTACCGGGTGCGGACGAAGGCCAGGGACTGCTCGCCGTTCAGCGTCTGCTTGCCGGCCTGGAAGTCCGCGCCGGACTTCTTGTCCTTGAAGGCCTTGGGGATGTCCATCTCCACCCCGCCGATCGCGTCCACGATCTGGGCGAAGCCGCCGAAGCCGATCTCGACGTAGTGGTCGATGTGCAGTCCGGTGTTGAACTCGACGGTACGGACCAGGAGTTCGGGCCCGTCCATGGCGTACGCGGCGTTCAGCTTGGTGAAGCGGCCTCGGCCCGGGTAGAGCTTGCCCGAGTCGGAGCCCTTGAACGAGGGGATCTCGACGTTCGAGTCGCGCGGCAGGGATATCAGCGTCGGCCCGTTGGATCCGTCGTGCAGGATCATCATCGAGTCGGTCCGCTTGCCTTCGGCGGAACCCGTGTGGAGCTTCTTCTTGTCCTCGGCCGTCATGCCCTCGCGGCTGTCGGAACCGACGATCAGGTAGTTGGTGCCGTCACCGCTCTCCGGCCGTTCGATGACCTTGGAGAGGTCCACCTCGCGCTTGAGCTTGGAGTCGGCCCAGAAGTACGTGCCTATGGAGACCCCGAGGACCACGACCGCCAGGGTCAGCGAGCCTATCTTGATCCGGCGGCGCCAGTCGGGCGCCGGGCGTCCCTGGGTGTAATTGCTGCCCTGGCCGCCCCCCTGACCACCGCCGTGGCCGCTGCCCCGGCCGCCGCCGTAGACCTGGCCCGTGTTGTAACCGCTGTCGTACGCCGCGGCGTCGTCATGGCCGCCGGCGTACTGCCGCGGCTCCCCCTGACGCTGCCGGGGCGGGGCGGGACGGTACTGGGGCGGGGCGGGAGGGCGCTGGACGTGCCGCATGACGCGGGCGCCCTCGGGCCGCTCACCGGCGCTGCCCTGCCCGTAGCGGTTGCCGCCGCGGTTGTCGTCCGACCATCCCTCGGGCCAATCGTTCATGCGGACCAGTGTGCAGGCCAGGTGTGCTGGTATTACAGGGGGTCTGGGAAATCGCATCAGGGCTGTTGCGAAGCTGATGCATTGTGGCCGGGCGGAAGGCCCCGCATAAGGTAGACGGTATGACAGATCAGGCCCTGCGCCCGGAGGGCGACATTCCGGGCAAGCCGACCGCCGCTTCCCGGACCACCCTCAGCCACATCATGACCGGCAACGACACCAACCTGCTGGGCACCGTCCACGGTGGCGTGATCATGAAACTGGTCGACGACGCGGCGGGCGCCGTGGCCGGCCGGCACTCCGGCGGCCCCGCCGTGACAGCCTCGATGGACGAGATGGTCTTCCTGGAGCCGGTCCGCGTCGGTGACCTCGTGCACGTCCGCGCCCAGGTGAACTGGACCGGCCGCTCCTCGATGGAGGTCGGCGTCCGGGTCATGGCCGAGCGCTGGAACGAATCCACCCCCGCCCAGCAGGTCGGCAGCGCCTACCTGGTGTTCACCGCGGTCGACGCGGACGGCAAGCCGCGCCCCGTACCGCCGGTGATACCGGAGACGGAGCGCGACAAGCGGCGCTACCAGGAGGCGCAGATCCGGCGCACCCACCGCCTCGCCCGCCGCCGCGCGATCAGGGAGCTGCGCGAGAAGCGCGCGTCGGAAGGCATCGAGGACTGAGAACGCCCGGTAGTGGGCCCTTCGGCGTCGCGGGGCCTGCTGCGGCCCGCTCGGAGAGCCCGCTCCGAGCCTCGGGGCGGCGCCACCGCGGTCACGGGCAGACCACCTGGTCGCCCGTGACCGTGCCGAACTCGCCGCTTTCCGTCTCCTTGGCCTGCACCCGCCGCACCTTCTCGAAGTCCGTGCCCGCCGTCACCCGCATCGTGACGCCCTGCCCCCGCACCGCCCGCAGCTCGGCCCCGGGCAACGCGGCTGCCAGCGACTTGGCGGACCGGTCCCAGCGCGGGTCGTAGGTGATCAGGGTGTGCTCGACGGCGCGTGGCTCCCCGTTCACGCGCGCCTCCCCGTTGAGCGGGACGCGCGTGGTGTTGAAGCCGGTGGCGCGCAGCGCGTCGTCGACCGTCCTGCCGAGCCCGTCCTTCGAGGTCCCGTTGTAGACCTGGACCCGGATCTGCTGGGGGTCGACATCGACCTTCACCGCCTTCGGCTGCTTGGGCCGCGCGGGGGTGAGGGGCTTGTCCTCGCGGAGTGTCTGGAAGAGCTTCTTCGACTTCGCCTCGTCCCACTTGACCGTCGAGCCGATGCCCTTGACCGGGTAGGAGACGTTCTCCATGGGTACGGAGGCGAACTCCGACGAGGCGGGGGAGAAGTCGCGCATCGCCTGGCCGAGCTCCAGCATCTGCTCCGTACCGAAGCCCTTGTCCGCCCGGACCGAGCCCAGCATCGTCGAGGCGACGTCCCGGAACTTCACCGGGTTGAGCAGCACACCGCTGCTGGTCGCCTGCTTGATCAGCGAGGCGAGGAACTTCTGCTGGCGCTGCATCCGGCCCAGGTCGGAGGCTCCGTCGATGTGCCGGGAGCGTACGTACTGAAGGGCCTGGCCACCGTCCAGCTCATGGGTGCCCGCGGCGAGGTCGAGACCGGTGTACGAGTCCTTCATCGGCCGGGCCGTGCAGATCTTCACCCCGCCCAGGGTGTCCACCGTCTTCATGAAGCTGGTGAAGTCGACCTCCAGATAGTGGTCGACCTTGACGCCCGTCATGTGCTCGACGGTCCGCACGGTCAGACTCGGCCCGCCCTCGGCATAGGCCGCGTTCAGCTTCTGCGGGTGCGCGGCGTGCTGCTCACCGGTGTTCCGGTCGGTGTGCTCGGGGACCTCGGCGTAGCTGTCGCGAGGGAGCGAGACGATGCTCGCGCGCTCCTTGTCCGCCGACAGATGCACCAGCATGAGCGTGTCGGTGCAGTGGCAGGGCGCACCGCCCAGCCGGTACTTCTTCTTCTCCGCCGGGGTGATCCGGTCGCGGCCGTCGGTGCCCACGAGCAGCAGATTCATGCCGTTGCCCGCGGGGGGCCGGTTCTTCATGTCCTTGAACGGATCGATCCGGTCGATCCCGGTCGCCAGACTGGTCACCACCGCATGGCCGACCCCGCCGGCTCCCAGCACCAGCACGGAGAGGCCGGTCACCATCCGCATGCCCCAGCGTGGTCGTTCGTCCTGTTTTCTGGATCGGCGCTGCGGCGGAACCGAGCGGGACTGCGGCGGACGGGGGGAGTGGTGCGGTGTGGGCACTTGGGGGACCTCCGCGGTGCGAGGGGAACCGTTCGCACAGTAGGTCCATACGATCAACGGCTCGGTGTGCGACCCGGTGGGGCGCGCCGGTGTCCCCCATTCGCGGTAACGTGGCGGCCGAATCATGCCGCCTGGTGGGGTGCGAACCCCCGGCGCTCCCGAGGACCACCCGAGGACCACCATGTCTGCCGCGCAGCACCCCGCCGTCTCCGTGATCATGCCGGTGCTCAATGAGGAACGTCACCTCAGGAACTCCGTCCGGCACATTCTGGAGCAGGAGTACGCAGGTGAGATGGAGGTGGTCATCGCACTGGGCCCCTCCACGGACCGCACGGACGAGATCGCCGCGGAGCTGGTGCGCGAGGACCCCCGGGTCCACACCGTCCCGAACCCGACCGGCCGCACCCCGGCCGCCCTCAACGCCGCGATCAAGGCATCCCGCCACCCGATAGTCGTGCGGGTCGACGGCCACGGCATGCTCTCGCCGAACTACATCGCGACCGCCGTCCGCCTCCTGGAGGAGACCGGCGCGCAGAACGTGGGCGGCATCATGCACGCCGAGGGCGAGAACGCCTGGGAGGACGCCGTCGCCGCCGCCATGACGTCGAAGATCGGCGTCGGCAACGCGGCCTTCCACACCGGTGGCCAGGCGGGCCCGGCGGAAACCGTCTACCTCGGTGTCTTCCGCCGCGAGGCGCTGGAGAAGGCGGACGGCTACAACGTCGAGTTCATCCGGGCCCAGGACTGGGAGCTGAACTACCGCATCCGCGAGGCCGGCGGACTGATCTGGTTCTCGCCCGAGCTGAAGGTGCAGTACCGGCCGCGCCCCTCCGTGCGGGCGCTGGCCAAGCAGTACAAGGACTACGGCCGCTGGCGGCACGTCGTCGCCCGCTACCACTCCGGCTCGATCAACCTGCGCTACCTGGCGCCGCCCACCGCCGTCTGCGCGATCGCGGCGGGCATCGTGGCCGGCGCGGCCGTCACCCCGTGGGCCTTCGTCGTCCCCGCCGGGTACGCGGCGGCGATCGTCGCCGGTTCCGTACCGGCGGGCAAGGGGCTGTCGCTGAAGGCACGGGCACAGATCCCGGTGGCCCTCGCGACCATGCACATGTCGTGGGGGTACGGCTTCCTGACCAGCCCGCGCTCGCTCGCGAAGAAGGTCATCGCCAGCCGTCGCCCGGCCATGACCGTCTGAGAGCCGGTCGGAGGTCATCCGACAGGGTTTCTGAGCACCACGAACGCCGCGGGGGCCCTCCGATGTGCCGGAGGGCCCCCGCGGTGCGTCGTGTCCCGGTACCTACCAGCCGAAGCCCGGCTGGATGTCCATGCAGGCCGTCTCGTCGTCGCCGTTGAGCGCCCGTGCGCTCTCCGGGGTCTTCTCCTTGGCGGAGGGCGCGTGGTAGTCGCCGTCCTCGCGCCAGTCGGCCCCCACGGTCAGCGTGATGCCCGAGACGTCGGTCGACTTCTTCACCGCCGACAGCGGGATGCCGAGCGCCTTGGCGACCGCCTGGGCGTTGCCCTCCATGTCCACGGTGGGGAAGAGGATCCCGGTCCGCTTCGCCGCCTCGGTGTTCTGCGCGTCGACCGCGGCCTGGGTGAAGCCCTTCCCGGCCAGCAGTTCCTTGACCGCCGAGGCGCGGCCCTTGGCCGGGTACTCGGTGTCGGTGCGGGTTCCGTTGCGGACGGTCACCGGGATCTCGGCCGGGGACGCGGTGGGCTTCTTGGCGGCGGCCGGTGTCTTGCGCTTGGACGCCTTGCCGTCGAGCGGGATGTCGTCGCGGACCATCTGGAAGAGCTGGTCGGCGTCGCCGGGCTTGGGGAGCACCCGCTCCTTGAGCACGCCCGTCCCGTAGACGTTCGGCATCGTCGTCATGGTGATGCGCTTGGTGGGTACCTTCTTGAGCTCCTCCGCGAGGTCGTAGAGCCTGTTGATCGAGCCGAGGCCGTTGTCGCCCTTGTCGACCGTCAGCGCGTCCGTCGCCGCCTCGGCGAGATTCATCAGCTTGCCCGGGTCGGTGAGCTTGGTGCCCTTGCGCAGCTCACGGACCATCGAGTTCATGTACATGTGCTGGGCGTGGGCACGGCCGAGGTCGGTGCCGTCCTCGAAGCCGTAGCGGGTGCGCAGCCACTGGAGGGCCTGCTTGCCCTTGATCTTCGTGGTGCCCTTCTCCAGCTTCAGCCCGGAGCCCTTGCCCTCACTGGTGTGCGAGTAGACGTTGCCCTTGACGCAGACCGGGACGCCGCCGATCGCGTCCGCCATCGAGATCACACCGGAGAAGTCGATCATCATGAAGTGGTCGATGGTGATGCCGGTGAGCTCGTACCAGGTGGCCACGGAGCAACCGGGACCGCCGCGGCCGAGCGTCTCGTTGGTCATTGCCAGGCCGGTGCTCGCGGGGTAGACGCGCTTCGTCTCCGGGTCGGTGCACTTCGGGATCTTCAGCATGGTGTCGCGCGGCATGCTGATCACCGACATGTTGCTGCGGTCGGCGGAGAGGTGGAGCAGCATCTGCACGTCGGCCAGGGGCGGCGCTCCGAAGGTGTCCTTGGCCCCGCCGAGCTTCTGGTTCTCCTTGGAGTCCCGCGCGTCCGAGCCTATGAGCAGGATGTTCATAGGGGTCTGACCGGCGGCGTTGGCCTTGTGGTCGGCCATCTTCCTGTCGCCGAGGGTCAGATCGGCCTTCTTGAGATTGCTGTTGAGGTGCTCGTAGTAGAGGTATCCGGCGCCGGCGCCGCCGATTATGAGCAGCGCGAGAACCGACGCGCCCCAGCGCAGCACCCGGCGTTTGCCCTTCTTGCCGTGCTGTTTCGGGCCACCGCGCCGGTGACCTTTCTCCCCGGAAGCGGCCTGCCGCTCCCCGGAGCCGGAGTCCGTTTTCTTCTCCGGCCCCTCCTCGTAAAGCCCGTCGTCCCAGCCGAGTTGGCCGGCGTGCCGGACGCGTGGTCGCGTCCCCTCTCCGGGCGTGCTGCTCCGTGCCACCAGGACCCCCCTGCTGCTCAGACTCGTGGTTCCGCGCAGTGACCCGGTGTCACTTGGCGCACACTGCCTTGTCGGCGTTTGCTTGCTGAATGTCGGCCGGCGCCTTCGTCGGCCCGACGATGGGAATGCCGGCGCCCTTGAAGTCGTCCCCCAGCGTCAGCACCATCGCCTGGAGCCCTTCGGCGTCCGTGGTGCCCTTCTTCATGGCCGAACCGGGCAGGCCCATCATGGCGGCCAGCGCGCGGGCCTGGTCCGCCTGGTTCGGCGCGTACTCCAGCGTCGTCTTCGCGGCCTTCGCCGGGGCGTTGGCCTTGTTGGTGGACTTGAGTACGCCCTGCTCGTTCTGGAGCCAGGTGACCGTCGTCTGCGCGGCGCCGGGCACCTTGCCGCCGTTGTACACATCGACGCGCACGTCGCCCGCGGCCGCCTTGGAGCCCTTGAGAAGCGCGTCCTGCTTGCTCTTCGCGTCCTTCTTCTTCGACTTCACCTCGGTCAGCGAGGTGTCGTCGCGCATCATGGCGAACAGCGGGTCGGCCCTGGCGTGGTCCACGACGACGGTGGCCTTGACCTTCTCGGCCGGGTTGTCGAGCACCGGCACCGTGGTGAAGGTGATGTTCTTCGTGTTGACCTTGCCGAGCTCCTGGGCCAGCGATGCCAGTTTCTTCACCGAACCGATGCCGGAGTCCACGGTGAGCGCCTTGGTCGCGGCGTCCGCCAGGCTGTACAGCTTGGTCGGACTGGTCAGGGTCTCGTCCGACTGCATCTGCCGCATCATCGACGCCATGAACTGCTGCTGGGCCTTGATCCGGTCCAGGTCGCTCTCGTTGCCGAAGCTGTGCCGGGTCCGTACGAACGCCAGGGCGTCCTCGCCCTGGATCCGGTGCTTGCCCTCCGGCAGGTCCAGGTGCGAGTCCGGGTCCTTGACCGGCTTCTCCAGGCAGACCTCGACCCCACCGACCGCCGTGGACAGCTCCTTCACCGCGTTGAAGTCGACCATCATGAAGTGATCGACCTGCAGGCCGGTGATCGCCTTGACCGTCTCCATGGTGCAGCCCGGTCCCCGGCCCTTCTGGCCGAGGCTCTCGTTGAAGCGGACGCCCTGGGTGCCCGAGACCACCTTGTCCGTCCCGTCCTCCTGCCTGACGGTGCAGTCCGGGATGTCGGTGATCATGTCGCGGGGGATGCTCAGCGCCGTCGCGTTGGTGCGGTCCTCGGAGACATGGAAGAGGATGTTGGTGTCGGCGTGGCCCACGCTGCCCTTGTCGCCGTACCCCTCGTTGCCCTTGCCGGTGCGCTTGTCGGTACCGATGACCAGGATGTTGATCGGGGCATCGGTGTCGAAGACGTTCTTGTTGCCGGACCCGCCCACGTCGATCGCGTTGAGGTTGCCGTCGAAGTGCTGGTACAGCGCGTACCCGCCCACCGACAGGCCGACGAGCACGAACGCCATCGTGCCGCCCGTCCACAGCAGCGCCTTCTTGCGGCGGGTCTTGGGGGCCTTGCGGCTGCGGCGGCTCGCCGGGCCGGAACTCTCCTGGCCGCGCGCACCGTTGGCCGCGCGCCGGCTGCGCTGACCGGGCACCTCGCGGCCCGGACCGGACCCCTGGTCCTCGCGGGGCGCATTACGGCGATCGCCCTTGCCGTCGCGGGACGCGCCTCTGCGTCCGCCGTCATTGTCGCGGACCGGCTCTCTGCTATGAGGAACACGCGCACCTGAAGTAGAGGAAGGGGCATCCGAATCCCCTCCGGATTGATTCAGTCGCAGTTCGTAATCACCGGTGTGCGGGTTGAGGACCCACTGGTCTGCGGGGTCGATTCCGTCCGCCCGCCCACGGCTTTGCGCATCCACGGTTGCTTGAGTCCTCCGTCGGTGCCACGCGAGGCGCCTCCCCCGGTCAGGCGCTCGATCTTTCGCTCCAGAAATGCGCGGCCTGGCGGCCGGCAGCGCCGGATCGCGTCACACTATCGGCCCAGTTCGGCATCGAGCGACGTGCGTGACAAATTCCACGCTCCTTACAACTGGTCATACTGCTCATTACACGCCGATCACCGGCTTCTGTTTGGGAATTGCTTTACTGCTCGCACGGGTCCGCCGCCGCGTTGTTGCCCGAATAAGTGGGCGTGGGGCTGGGGCCCGAAGCGTCCGGGGTATCGGTCGCGGCATTGTTTTTCCCGCTGTTCTTCTCGTCGTCACGTTTGAGTTCGTCCGCCGGGACCACGGCGACCGGATCGTCCTCGCGCAGCCGCTTGAAGAGCCGTTCCGCGTCGGGCTGTACGAGTTCGTCCCGATTCGGGTTGACGGTGTAGGGCTGCCGAGGCACGGTCAGGAACTGCACCTTGTCGGTCGGTACGTTGCGCATGCCGCGCACCAGCTCGTACAGGTCCTTGAGGGTGTCGAGCCCCGGGTCGGTGGTCAGTGCCTTGGTGGCCGCGTCCAGCACCGTGTAGAGGCGGGTCGGATTGAGCAGCACGCCGTCGCTCTGAACCTTGTTCACCAGCGCGCCCAGGAACTGCTGCTGGCGGTTTATCCGTTCGGTGTCACTGCCGTTGCCGATCGACTTGCGGGCCCGTACGTACCCCAGCGCCTGCTCGCCGTCGAGCGTCTGGCGGCCGGCGGGGAGCTTCAGATGGGCGTCGGCGTCGTCGACCGGCTTCTTGAGGCAGACCTCGACCCCGTCCACGGCGTCGACCATGTCCTTGAAGCCGTTGAAGTCGACGACCATGTGGTGGTCGATCCGGATGCCGGTCATCTTCTCGACCGTACGGATCGTGCAGGCCGTGCCGCCGAACTCGAAGGCCCAGTTGAACTGGGCGAATTGCTTCTTCGTGGTCGTGCCGTCCGCCTTGTGGCAGACCGGGATCTCCACCATCAGATCGCGCGGCAGGGACATCGCCGTGGCGCTCTTCCGGTCCGCGGCGAGGTGGAGCAGGATCGTGGTGTCCGAGCGCTGGCTGCCGCCGTCGTCACGGCCGTACTTGCGGTTGTCGCCGGCCCGGCTGTCCGAGCCGATGAGCAGGATGTTCTCCGCGTCGTGCACCACGGAGGCCGGCCGCTCCCGCTCGTACGCCTTGAGTTCGGCCGCGGCGGACGTGTCGGTCCTGATGTTGCCGTCGAGCTTCCGGTACAGCCACCAGCCGGCGCCCGCCGCGACCAGGACGACGAACGAGGTGCCGAGCGCGGCCCAGCGCATCCAGTGGCGCCGATGGCCGGATCCGGTCACCGGGGTGGCGCCGGACCTGCCCCCGTGCCGCGACTTGTCCCCGCCCGCCGCCGGGTCGTCCGGCGGGCCGGCGCTTTCGCTCACGTCTGCGTCCATCCTTCACGTTCGGCGGCGCGTCGGGCCGCCGGTCGCAGGAGTAGACGGCTGAACCTCACGCTTGGTTGTGTCCTTGGTGGTCCGTATCGCCGATCATGTACCGGAGTTGAGGCGCAGCCCCCGAGGACTCGACGCGGTGTGGGCCGGAAGAGTGATCCTCGGCGTGCTTGTCATACCGCACTGTTGGTGACCCGCTCGCTCGCCACGCGCTTCGCCAGCCCCTCCTCGCCCAGCTGCCCCAGGTGACGGCAGAGGACCACGGACCCCCCGGCGGCCAGCGGCGCGAACAACCCCGTGCTCAGCCCCTCCCAGCTGTCGTACGCACGTCCCGTGAGCAGCCGCGATCCGGCGGCCAGACCGAGTGCGGCGGCATCCTCGCGGGCCCGCGCCACCAGTTGCGCCGACGTCAGCTCGACGCCGTCCACCGCCAGCGCGGGGGCGTCCGGGTCCACCGGGGCGAAGGGTGCGAACCGGTCGCCCTGGCTCGGCACCTCGACCGCGTAGTCCGCGAAGCCCTCGGGCGCCTGCGGGAACCTGCCGCCCAGCGGGCGCAGTGCCAGGGCGACCCGCTCGCCCCGGCAGGCGCGCGCGGCCTCCAGGGTGTCCGGGCCGGTGACGACGAGGTCGGCCGCGGCCGGGTCGCCCTGCACATCGGCGATCACGCCGACCGAGGAACAGGCGAGCAGCCAGACCGCGGACTGCCAGTGCGCGGGCAGCAGGAGCGCGAGCCGGTCGCCCGGCTCGGCGGCGAGGTCGCCCTGCAGGAGATTGGCGGTCTTGGCCACCCAATTGGCGAAGGTGGCCACCGACAGTTCGACACGTTCTCCGGTGGCGTCGTCGTAGAAAGTGACCAAAGGGCGGGCCGGGTCCGCGGCGAGTGCGGAACGCAGCAGGTCGGCAGCGGTGCGGTCGGTGGCGTTCATCCGCGCAAGAGTACGCGGCGGCGGCCGGTCCGGCGGGAGCAGAAGGGGGCCGGGTGCACCGGTTGGGCAGACGGGCCGTCAATTGCACCCGGACATCCCGGTGGCCGGAGTTGCCAGAGTATGCCCAGGATTATTCGCATGCGTGCCTTCCTTGCATCTTCGATAGGTGTCACCTGTGCGGCCGTTCTCGTACTGCCGTCGGCCGTGCCCGCGGGCGCCGCCCCCGACACCAGCACCGTCCCCGCCGAGTCGGCCGAGCAGGCCGAGCCCGTCGATGTGCCGGGCTCGACGCAGTCCCTGCCGATGCGGACCCTGCCGGCACCCTCCGAACGGTCCGCCGGCGACCCCACCCGGGCCGCGGCCGCCCCCGAGCAGGGGCTGCCCGAACGCGACGTCCGTCCCTTCTCCCTGGTCGGCGTCGTCTGGGACGACGCCGACACCGAACTCCACGGCACCGTCCAGGTCCGCACCCGCGCCACCGGCACCGGAAAGTGGTCCCCCTGGCAGGACCTGGAGACCCACAACGCCGAGCACGGCGCCGACCCCGGCACCGCCGAGCGCGAATCCGGGACCGTCCGGGGGGCCACCGCCCCGCTCTGGGTCGGTGACTCGGACGGCGTCGCGGTCCGCGTACGCCCCGAGGCCCCGGACCTGCAGGGCCGGACCGCCTCCGCCGTACCGCTGCCCGCCGGGCTGCGCCTCGAACTCGTGGACCCCGGCAAGGACCCGCAACTGCTCCCCGCGACAAACGCCGCTGGGGCGGGCGGCCAGGCCGCGGCAGGCGCCCAGGCCGCCGGGGACGGGCACACCGCATCCCTCCGGGGCGTGCTCCCCGCCCTGGGCAAGGCGGAGTCCGAGGCGCGGTACGAGGCCGAGGCCGGCCTCGTACCCGGCGCCCGGCCGTACATCGGCCCCCGCCCGCGCATCGTCACCCGCAAGGGCTGGGGCGCCGACGAGAAGCTCAGGGAAAGCAAGTTCGTCTACACCAGCAAGGTCAAGGCCGCCTTCATCCACCACAGCGCCACCGGCAACAACTACAAGTGCTCCCAGGCGCCCTCGGTCCTGCGCGGCATCTACCGCTACCACGTCAAGAGCAGCGGCTGGCGCGACATCGGCTACAACTTCGCCGTCGACAAGTGCGGAAACATCTACGAAGGAAGGGCCGGAGGCGTGACCAAGGCCGTCCTGGGAGCGCACACGCTCGGCTTCAACAGCAACAGCATGGGCATCGCGGTGCTCGGCACCTTCAGCAAGTCGAACCCGCCCGCCGCCGCGGTGAACGCCGTCGCGAAGCTCACCGCCTGGAAGCTCGGACTGTTCGGCGCCGACCCGCGCGGCAAGGCCACGCTCGTCTCGGGCGGCGGGAACAAGTACAAGAAGGGCAAGAAGGTCAAACTTCACGTCATCTCCGGTCACCGGGACGGCTTCGCAACCGAATGCCCCGGAGCGCGTCTCTACAAGAAGCTCGGCTCGGCCCGCTCCAGCTCCGCCAAGCTCCAGGGCCGCTAGGGTCTTTCGTCCCGATCAGGCCGATCAGGCCGATCAGGCCGATCAGGCCGATCAGGGCTCGCGTGCCGGGGCACGCGAGCCCTGCGTGATCCGGACGAGAGGCCCCTGACGGAACAGGAGACTGCCGCGGGCCGCTGACCGGGGACGACCGGACCGGTCTGCATACACTGGCCAGCCGAAACCAGGCCAGGCCCCAGCAGGAAGCAGAGTCAGTGCTGTGACAGAGGCAACAGAAGCGATCCTCCTGGTCGGCGGAAAGGGAACCCGGCTGCGCCCGCTCACGGTGCACACGCCCAAGCCCATGGTTCCGGCAGCTGGCGTTCCGTTTCTTGTGCACCAGCTGGCGCGCGCAAGGGCCGCCGGGGTCGAGCACATCGTGCTCGCGACGTCGTACCTGGCGGAGGTCTTCGAACCGTACTTCGGCGACGGCTCCTCGCTCGGCCTCCACATCGAGTACGTCACCGAACGCGAACCGCTCGGCACCGGCGGCGCGATACGCAACGTCGCGTCCCGCCTGGCCTCGGGCCCGGACGACCCGGTGCTCATCTTCAACGGCGACATTCTCACCGGCCTGGACATCCGGGCGCTGGTCGCCTCGCACACGAGCTCCGGAGCGGATGTCTCCCTCCACCTCACCCGGGTCGAGGACCCGCGCGCCTTCGGCCTGGTACCGACGGACGGCACCGGCAGGGTCACCGCGTTCCTGGAGAAGCCCGAGACGCCCGAGGAGATCGTCACCGACCAGATCAACGCGGGGGCGTACATCTTCCGCCGCTCGGTCATCGACACCATCCCCGCCGGCCGCCCCGTCTCCGTCGAGCGCGAGACCTTTCCCGGACTGCTCGCCTCCGGAGCGCACCTCCAGGGCATGGTCGACTCCACCTACTGGCTGGACCTCGGCACCCCGCAGGCCTTCGTGCGCGGCTCCGCCGATCTGGTCCTGGGCCTCGCCCCGTCCCCGGCCGTCCCCGGCCGGTGCGGCGACGGACTCGTACTGCCGACGGCCTCCGTCGCCCCCGACGCCAAGATCAGCGGCGGTACGGTGGTCGGAGAGGGCGCCCTGGTCGGCGAGGGGGCCCGGATCGACGGCTCCGCGATACTGGCCGGCGCGGTCGTCGAACCAGGAGCCGTGATCAAGGACTCGCTGGTCGGAGCCGGTGCCCGGATCGGCAGCCGTACGGTGCTCACCGGCGCGTTCGTCGGGGACGGGGCCCGGGTCGGCGCCGACAACGAACTGTGCGACGGCATCCGCGTCTGGTGCGGGGCGGTCCTGCCGGACGCGGCGGTGCGCTTCTCCTCCGACGAGTAGCCGGACGCAGTACGGAGAGCAGCCGGGCACGGGACGGAGAGCAGCCGGGCACCGGCCGCAGCGTTTACCCTCGACAGGCACCCCGACGACCGAGGACCCCACCGTGGCAGGACGATTCACCCCCCGCAGCGCTCCCCGCGCGGCCGTCCCGCACCAGGCGGCGGCCCCGGCGGCCCACGCGCTGACCCGTGAGTGGACCCCGCCCGGCCCCTTCGACCTGCGCCTGGTCGTCGGCCCACTGCGCCGCGGCCCCGCCGACCCCACGTACCGGATGACCGGGGACGGCACGGTCTGGCGGGCCAGCCGCACACCCGCGGGCCCCGGCACCCTCCGCCTCACCCCCCTGGGCGGCCGGATCGAGGCGGCTGCCTGGGGTCCCGGCGCATCGTGGCTGCTGGACCGGCTCCCGACGCTGCTCGGCGCGACGGACGACCCGGACGCCTTCCGCCCGCGTCACCGCCTGCTCGCCCTGACCCGGCACCGCCGCCCCGGCCTGCGGCTGCTGCGCACCGGCCTGGTCATGGAGTCGCTGATCCCGTCGGTCCTGGAACAGAAGGTCACCACCGACGAGGCCTACCGTGCCTGGCGCCTCCTGGTCCGGGGGCACGGCACCCCGGCGCCCGGCCCCACGGACCACGCCGCGTTCAACGCGCTGGGCCTGCACGTCATGCCGGACGCCCGCACCTGGTCCCTGATCCCGTCCTGGGAATGGCACCGCGCGGGCGTCGACGCCAAGCGCTCGGGCACGATCCTGCGCGCGGTACGCGTGGCCCGCCGACTGGAGGAGGCAGCGGCCATGGAACTCCCGGAGGCCATGGCCCGCCTCGAACTGATCCCCGGCATCGGCCCCTGGACCTCGGCCGAGACGCTCCAGCGCTCGAACGGCGCCCCGGACGCGGTCACCGTCGGCGACCTCCACCTCCCCGGCATCGTCGGCCACGCCCTGGCGGGCAACAGGGACGCCGACGACGAGGAGATGCTGGCCCTCCTGGCCCCGTACGAGGGCCAGCGCCACCGGGCGACCCGCCTGATTCTGCTCTCGGGCCGGACTCCGGCCCGCCGCGCCCCGCGCATGACCCGCGGTGACATCGCCCGGCTGTAGCACCTGTGCCCCGCGTGTGGCCTGCGGCGTCATCGCCCGGTTGTGGCACCCGTGTCCCGCGTGTGGCCTGCGGCGTCATTGCCCGGTTGTGGCACCTGTGCCCCGCGTGTGGCTTGTGGTGGCGTTGACCGGCTGCAGCACCCGCGCCCCGCGCATGACTCGCGGTGACATCGCCCGGCTGTAGCACCTGTGCCCCGCGTGTGGCCTGCGGCGTCATTGCCCGGTTGTGGCACCCGCGCCCCGCGCATGACTCGCGGTGACATCGCCCGGCTGTAGCACCTGCGGCCCCGCCTCGGCGCCTGTCGGGCGGCCTCCGACCGGGCGGCCACGACCCGGCACGCACGCTTCCCGCGGTGTCGTCGCCCGCCGGCGCTCCTTCCCCGAGCTCTCGGCTCCGTTCGACCGGGGGAGACCCCGTCGACTCCCTCCTCCGTCTGGAATCGCACGCACCGGACCGCGTCCGCCATCCGGTCGGAGGCCTCCCGGCAGGCTCTCAGCGCACCTCGATGAACCTCTCCGCGTCCCGCCCCGGCCGCGCCGCGGGCTCGGCCGCCGCGCGGCCCACCGCCACCGTCCCCAGCGGATCCCAGCTCTCCGGCAGCTCCAGCACCTCGCGCACCACGGAGCGGCAGAACATCGTGGACGAAACCCACGCCGAGCCCAGCTGCTCACCGGCCAGCGCCACCAGGAAGTTCTGGATGCCGGCTCCCGCGGCGACCACGAACATCTCGCGCTCCGCCATGTCCCGCCGCTCGTCCCCGTAGGTGTGGGAGCCGTCCATCACCAGACACGGCACCACCAGATACGGCGCCCGGCGCAGCACATCGCCCCGGCGCACCCGCTTGGCGACCGACTCCTCGCTCTTGCCGTCGCGGCGCAGATCCGCGATCCACGCGTCCCGCATGGCGTCGAGCAGCCGGGTCCGCGACGCCTCGGACTCCAGCAGGACGAACCGCCACGGCGTGGTGTGATGCGGCGCGGGCGCCGTCACCGCCGCAGCCACGGCCCGCCGCACCGCCCCCGGGTCCACCGGGTCGTCGGTGAACTCGCGCACCGTACGCCGCAGGGTCACCGCCTCCCGTACGGCCTCCGACGTGCCGAGCCGGAACATGTCGTCGGCCGCGACCCGCACCATCGCGCGGGCACCGTCGGCATCGCCCGGGTCCACCACATGACCGAGCCCCCGCACGACCGCGACGGGCAGTCCGTCCGCCTTGCCCTTGATCAGGTCACCGGCCGAGGCCAGCTCGTCGGCGGTGGCGACCACGGTGGCGCTCAGCGGATTGCCGTACGTGTCCGTGCCGCCGCGCAGATCGTCCAGCACCCGGACCCCGGCCGCCCCGATCGCCACATCGGTCAGCCCGTTGCGCCACGGGCGCCCGAAGGTGTCCGTGACGACGACCCCGACCTCCACACCCAGGGTGTCCCGCAGCCCGTCGCGGATCGCCCGCGCCGAGGCGTCCGGGTCCTCGGGCAGCAACAGCACCGTCCCGGCGGGGGTGTTCGAGGCGTCGACCCCGGCTGCGGCCATGACCAGCCCCTGCCGGTTCTCCACGATCCGCAGCGGGCCGCGCCGCGCCACCACCCGTACCGTCTCGGCGTCTATCGCCGCCTCACGGTCGGTGGCCTCGACGATCCGGCCCTCCGCCTTGGAGACGATCTTCGAGGTGACCAGCAGGACGTCTCCGTCGACCAGACCCGGCTCGGTCGCGGCGATCAGCTTCGCCAGGTCGTCCCCGGCCCGCACCTCGGGCATCCCGGGCAGCGCCCAGACCCGGTACGAGGGTGCCGCACCGGTGCTCACGCCCGTACCTCCTCGGCCAGCACCAGAGCCTGCCGGGCCATCTCCGCCGTCGCGTCGACATCGGTCATCATCAGCGGCACGGAACGGCAGCGGATGCCCGCCGCCTCCACTTCGCCGACCGCACCGGCGTCCACCGTGTCGACGAGCCAGCCGTCGAGCAGTCCGGAGCCGTAGTGCCTGGCCACGGCCGACGCCGTCGATTCGACGCCCACCGCGGCGAGCACCTTGTCCGCCATGCCGCGCACCGGCGCGTCCCCGACGATGGGGGAGAGGCCGACGACCGGCACCCCGGCCTCGGCGATGGCCTCCCGGATCCCGGGCACGGCGAGGATCGTCCCCACCGACACGACGGGGTTGGACGGCGGAAAGAGGATCACATCGGCCTGGGCGATGGCCTCCAGCACTCCCGGGGCCGGCTTGGCCTGCTCGGCGCCGACCGGCACGATCGCCTGCGCCTCGACCGAGGCGCGCAGCTTCACCCAGTACTCCTGGAAATGGATCGCTCTGCGCTCGCCGTCCATGTCGACCGCGACATGGGTCTCGACCCGGTCGTCGGACATCGGCAGCAGCCGTACCCCCGGCTTCCAGCGCGCGCAGAGCGCCTCGGTGACGGCGCTCAGCGGGTAGCCGGCGCCCAGCATCTGCGTGCGGACGATGTGCGTCGCGAAGTCACGGTCTCCGAGCCCGAACCACTCCGGCCCCACGCCGTACGCGGCGAGCTCCTCCTTGACGTGGAAGCTCTCGTCCGTACGACCCCAGCCCTGCTCCTCGTTGATGCCACCGCCGAGGGTGTACATCACGGTGTCGAGGTCGGGGCAGACCTTCAGCCCGAACAGATGGATGTCGTCACCGGTGTTGCCGATCACCGTGATGTCCGCGTCGGGCGCGGCCTGCTTGAGGCCACGCAGAAAACGAGCACCACCGATGCCGCCGGCCAGAACCACAATGCGCATGCAGACAGTCTGTCAGGCGGAGCCTGGCCATTGCTGGGGTGGTGGTGGGCGACGGGTGGGCTGTCAGGCGGAGCCTGGCCATTGCCGGGGCGGTGGCGGGCTGTCAGGCGGGTACGACATCCACGGCTGCCGGGGCGCATTGCGCCGCGTGCATGGGCATCTCGGTCAGACCCGGGTAGTAGATGTGCAGACTGACGGCCGGTTCGAGGGAGTCGTTGACCACCTCGTGCGCATAGCCGGGCGCGAAGACCCGCTGTGCGCCCGGGTCCAGCGCGCGCGTGGCGCGCTCGGTGCGCTCGGTCAGCCGGCCGTCCAGGACGGTCAGTACGCCGCAGGACAGGCCGTGGTCGTGGAGCCCGCTGCCCTGTCCGGGCACCCAGCTGAGCAGCCAGACCTCGTAGCCCGGTCCGGTGCGTAGCCGGTGGTACCAGCGGGTGGTGGTGTCGTACTGGACGAGCGGCGCCCACTGGGCGCGGTCGGCGGCGATGGAGCGGGCGAGTCCGACGTACTCGGAGACGGTGGCGGGGTGCTCGCGGGCCGGCTGGAGGAGGTGCTGGACCTCAAGGATGTCGCCGGCGATCTGGAGGTCGCTGTCGCTGTTCATGGGTGAGGTGCTTCCTCGGCATGGGGGTGCGTGTGCTGGGGTGTCGCGGAGGCCGGAGAACCCCGGCCGCGGGGAACGCCGGATGAAGAAGTCCCGCGGATGCGGAAGTACTGCGGAGAGCCTCTGCGAGAGGAGCTGGATCAGAGCCGGCGCCCTGGGGGCATCAACAGCTGTGACAGCTGGAACAGCAACAGCGGGCCTGGACAGCGGTGCGGAACCCACGGACGTGGGTGGCGTACATCGCGGCAGTCGCTGGCATGCGTTAAAGGAGACCGGCTGGATGCGCCACTGTCAACTCAATGCCCGTTTTGGGGGTTATGTTTCGCCCCATCCGGTTACTGGGGGCGGGGGGTGGTTTATGTGTCCACCGCGACGGAGATGTGGCGCACCAGTCGTGCCCCCAAACGTCGTTGACGCTCCGTGACCAGACTGTGATCTTGATCGCTTCGGTGATCGAATCGAAACACCGGGGCGACTCCGCTCGTCTCACCCAGTGAGAAGCGTGGGCGTGGCGAGGCCCGTGTCATATGTCAGGTTTTTGGTGATTTGCATGCTTTCCGCATAGGCTTGGTTCCGCAGAGTGAATACCTGGGCCAATAGCAGATCCTTGCTTGACTGACCTGGAGCTACACACTTGTAATTTCACTCGTGTCGTTCGGCCGCGATCAGTAACGGCTGCATCACGGGGACGCAAGAGACAGACGAGGGGCGCACATGACCGAGCTGTTCCAGCAACTGCTGGTCGAGGACGCGGACGAGGAACTCGGCTGGCAGGAGCGCGCACTGTGCGCGCAGACCGATCCCGAGTCCTTCTTCCCCGAGAAGGGCGGATCCACCCGCGAGGCCAAGAAGGTCTGTCTCGCCTGTGAAGTCCGGTCCGAATGCCTTGAATATGCCCTTTCCAACGACGAACGCTTCGGAATCTGGGGCGGTCTGTCGGAACGTGAACGGCGCCGCTTGAAGAAGGCAGCGGTCTGACCGCGGAACACCGCGGCAACCGCCCGCGGAACACCGCGGCAACGAAACGCCTCAGCGCCGGACACCCCGGCCACCGAGCACTTCCACAACCGAAGACCCGGACCGCGACCGACCATGGCCCGCCGCCTGTGCCCTGCCGCAGACGACGGGCCATCGCCGTACCCGCCGCGACTCCACCACCGTCCCGCTGCGGCCCCGTTCGAGCGCTCGGCGCCCTCGTGGTTATCCGTACCGTTAGTGTGGGGCCCCGTCCGAGACACGCCAACGCCCCGACGGGGCGCGCGTGTACACCGATGCATCCCCCGGGGAAACGCCCCCCGGACCCGGCCGGAGGGCCCGTACCTCGATGTCCGTGCACAGCCAATCGGCGGCGCCGTACGCGGCCGCCACCGCCCCAGAGTTCCCCCGGCATGTCGTCACCGCCGTGCTCGTCTCCCACGACGGCGCACGCTGGCTGCCCGACGCGCTCGCCGGGCTGCTCGGGCAGGAACGCCCCGTACAGAACGTCGTCGCCGCCGACACCGGCAGCGCCGACGACTCCGCGCAACTGGTCACCGAGGCGCTCGGCGCCGAACGGGTCCTGCACCTCGCGCGCCGTACGAGCTTCGGCACCGCCGTCGACGAGGCGACCCGCACGGCCGGCGTCCTCACCGCCGAGGACCTGCCGTACCTGAAGCGCCCCAGCAGCTGGGACCCCGCCAGCAGGACCTGGCGCGACGACGCCTACGACCTGCCCGAACTGCCGCACGGCGAACCGGTGCAGTGGCTCTGGCTGCTCCACGACGACTGCGCACCCGAGCCCGACGCGCTCGCCGAGCTGCTGCGCGTCGTCGACACCGACCCGCACGCCGCGATCGTCGGCCCCAAGCTCCGCGGCTGGTACGACCGCAAGCAGCTGCTGGAGGTCGGTGTCTCCATCGCCAACAGCGGACGCCGTTGGACCGGGCTCGACCGCCGCGAGCAGGACCAGGGCCAGCACGACCAGGTCCGCACCGTGCTCTCCGTCTCCACCGCCGGCATGCTGATCCGCCGTGATGTCTGGGAGGAGCTCGGCGGGTTCGACCGCAGCCTGCCCCTGATGCGTGACGACGTCGACCTGTGCTGGCGCGCACACGTCGCGGGACACCGGGTGCTCGTCGCCCCCGACGCCGTCCTCAGGCATGCCGAGGCCTCCGCCCGCGAGCGCCGCCCGATCGACTGCGCGGGTCGCTCGGTCGCCTCCCCGCACCGCGTCGACAAGGCCGGCGCCGTCTACACGATGCTGGTCAACGCCCGCGCCAAGGTGCTGCCCTGGGTGCTGCTCAGGCTCGTCGTCGGCACCCTGCTGCGTACCCTCGCCTACCTCGTCGGCAAGGTGCCCGGCCAGGCCCTCGACGAGGTCGCCGGGCTCTTCGGCACCCTGCTGCGCCCCGGACGGATCCTCGCGGCCCGGCGCGGCCGCGGCAAGGGCGCCGTCGACCAGGCCGAGTTGCGCGGCCTCTTCCCGCCGCCCGGCGCCACCGTCCGCGCCACCGTGGACCAGGTCGCCGGTAACTTCGGCAGCGGCTCCGACGCCGACTCGGGCGGCTCCCGGCACGGCGCCGTGGAGTCCGGACCCGGTGGTGACGACGCCGACTTCCTGGAGATCGAGCAGTTCGCACGGCTCAAGCGGATCGGGCGCAAGCCGGGCCCGGTCCTCTTCGCCGTTTTGCTGCTGGTCTCGCTCGTCGCCTGCCGCGACCTGCTCGGCGGCGGCTCGCTGGCCGGCGGCGCGCTGCTGCCCGCCCCCGGTGACGTCTCCGACCTGTGGAACAAGTACGCGGACGGCTGGCACACGGTCGGCACCGGCGGCACGCAGACCGCGCCGCCCTACCTCGCCGTGCTCTCCGCCCTGTCCGCGCTGTTCCTCGGCTCGACCGGCTTCGCGCTCACCCTGCTGCTGGTCTGCTCCGTACCGCTCGCCGGACTCACCGCCTACTTCGCCTCCCGGCCGCTGCTCGAATCGAGGCTGCTGCGGGCCTGGGCGAGCGTCGCGTACGCCTTCCTGCCCGCCGCGACCGGCGCCCTGGCGACCGGCCGTCTCGGCACCGCCGTACTGGCCGTCCTGCTCCCGCTGATCGCCCGCGCCGCCGTCTCCGCGCACGGCATGCGGGCCGACGGCGACGCCCGCGGCAGCTGGCGCGCCACCTGGGCGTACACCCTGCTCCTCACCTTCGTGATGGCGTTCACGCCGATCGTCTGGCCGCTCGCCGTGGTCCTCGGCATCGGCGTGCTCGTACTGCGCCGCGGCGACATCGCCGCGTACGGGCTCCGCTTCCTCGCCACGATCGGCACCCCGCTGGTCGTTCTCGCGCCCTGGTCGCTCTCGCTCCTCACCAACCCGTCCGCCTTCCTGAAGGAGGCGGGCCTGGACATGGGTACGGGCACGGCCTCCGCGCTCGACCTGCTCGGCATCAGCCCCGGCGGCCCCAAGGCCGCGGGCGGCGTGCTGCTGCTCGGCATCGTGCTTGCCGCGCTGGCCGCGCTGCTGCGCGGGGAGCGGCAGTTCGCGGTACGCACCGCGTGGACGGTCGCGCTCGTGGCGCTTTTCTTCGCCGCGCTGGCCAACGGCTCGGGCTGGGCAGGCCCCGCCACCCTCGTCTACGGCATCGCGCTGATCGCCGCCGCGCTGGTCGGCGCGGACGGTGCCCGGGTGCGCGTCGCCGAGCTCAGCTTCGGCTGGCGCCAGCCGGTCGCCGCGCTGATCGCCCTCGCCGCGGCACTCGCCCCGGTGCTGGCTGCCGCGGGCTGGATGATCGGTGGCGCGGCGGGACCGCTGGAGCGCCGCGACCCGGTGCAGGTGCCCGAGTTCGTCGCCGAGGAGAGCACCACTCGTGACCAGCCGCGCACCCTGGTCCTCGGCGGCAGCTCGCCCGGCACCGTCTCGTACACCCTGGTGCGCGGCTCCGGCGCGCGGCTCGGTGACGCCGAACTGACCGAGGCGGGCGGCAGCAACAGCCACCTCGACAAGGTCGTCGCCAACCTGGTCGCGGGCTCCGGAGCCGACCAGGGCCGTCAGCTCAGCGGCTTCGCGATCCGTTACGTACTGGTGCGCGACAGCGCTCCGAAGGAGATGAGCCGGGTCCTCGACGCGACCCCGGGGCTCAGCCGGCTCAGCCAGCTGGACGGCAGCGCGCTGTGGCGGGTCGACCGCCAGGTCGCCCGAGTCATGATCATCCCGTCCGGCGCCGACGAGGAACCGCTGCCCGTCGGCTCGCAGCCCGTCGAGGCGCACACCAAGATCCCGGCGGGCGGCTCGGGCCGTGTGCTGCGGATCGCGGACGCCGCCGACCCCGGCTGGCAGGCCACGCTCAACGGCCGGGCGCTGACCCCGAAGACGGTCGACGGCTGGGCCCAGGGCTTCGAGCTCCCCGCCGAGGGCGGCACGCTGGACCTCACGTACGACACCCCGTTCACCCACACCGCCTGGATCTGGACCCAGGCCGCGCTGGCCGTCGTCCTGCTGGTCCTCGCCCTGCCCGGCCGCCGCCGGGAGATCGACGACGACCTGCCCGAGGAGGCCGTGACGGTCCCCGCGGAGCCGGTCGCCGGCGAGGGACGCCGGGCCCGCAGGCTGCGCGCGGCCGCCCAGGCGGAGGCGGAGGCGGAAGCCGGGCCGGCCGAGGAGGCAGGGCAGTACATCCCGGCCCAGCAGGCGGGGGAGTACCCCCCCGCCGAACAGGCCGCCGAGCCGCAACCGCACGCAAGCGACGACCACAGCGCCTTCGCCCCGCAGACCGGCGGCGAGGATGCCTTCGCCCCGCAGGCCGACGCCGGCCAGTACGCGGCGATGCCGCAGCAGTACGGCGAATGGGACGCGCAGCAGTACCAGGACGCCGGCTACCAGCAGTACCAGGGCGAGCAGTACGGGGACGGCCAGTACGCCCCGCAGCAGGACGGCCAGTACGGCACGCAGCCGGACCACCTGGCTGCCGACCCGTACCAGCAGAACACCTACGACCCGTACGGCTACGCCGCCCAGCAGCAGTACGACCCGCAATCCCAGGCCCCGTACGACCCCCAGGCCCCCTACGGGCAGCAGGCCGCACCGCAGGGCCAGTACGACCCGCAGAACCCCGACGAGAACCCCGCCCCGGGCCAGAACCCGTGGCCGGCCGGTAACGCATCGCGAGGCGAGTCCGAGTGAAGTCCACCATGTCCCTCATCGCGGGCACCGTCGCCCTCGCCGCAGTCACCGGATTCGCCGCGTTCACCGCGCCCGGCGACGAGGCCGCCGCACCGGCGAAGACCGCCGCACGGCTGCCGGTGGAACGGTCCAGCCTGCTCTGCCCGGCCCCCGGCCTCTCGGACCTGGCGGAGACGACCTACACCTCCTTCACCCCGGCGGGCGCCGGCGGAGGCGAGGCCGGTACGGCCGAGCTGCTGAAGTCCACCGCCACCACGTCCGACGGCGGCAAGGCGCACGAGAAGAAGGACAAGAAGAAGGCGGATCCCGGAAAGCCGGTCGTCGCGCTCAAGGAGCCGGGCAAACCGGCCACCGCCGAGGTATCGGGCGCCGACGCCCCTGCGCTGGTCGGAACCGCCACCGGCAGCCTGGCCTCCGGCTGGACCACCCAGCAGACCACCACGGTCGAGGCGGGCGGCGGCCGCGGCCTGCTCGGCGTCAGCTGCACCGGGCCCGACACCGACTTCTGGTTCCCGGCCGCGAGCACCGCGAAGTCCCGCGAGGACTACGTCCACCTGACCAACCCGGACGACACCGCGGCCGTCGCCGACATCGAACTGTACGGCCCGGACGGCTCCCTCAAGTCCGATGTCGGCGAGGGCATCACGGTGCCCGCCCGCTCCAGCGTGCCGGTACTGATCTCCACGCTGACCAGCGAGGTCGCCGAGGACGTGACCGTCCACGTCACCACCCGTACCGGACGCGTCGGCGCGGTCGTCAGGACCGCGGACGAGGAGACCGGCAGCGACTGGCTGGCCGCCTCCACCGACCCGACGGGCACCCTGGTGCTCCCCGGCATCCCCGCGGACGCCACCTCGGTCCGTCTCGTGGCCTTCGCGACGGGCGACAATGACGCCGATCTGAAGGTGAAACTGATCGGCAAGACCGGCGCGATCTCCCCGGTCGGCAACGAGAGTCTCCACGTCAAGTCCCGGATGACCGCGGGCGTCGACCTGAACGACATCACCAAGGGCGAGGCCGGCTCCCTGCTGCTGACCCCCACCGGGGGGAAGAAGAACGCCCCCGTGGTCGCCGCGCTGCGTGTGGTCCGCGGCACCGGCGACAAGCAGGAGGTCGGCTACATTCCGGCGACCGGTCCGGTGGGCGCACGGGCGACCGTGGCCGACAACCGGGACAAGGGCTCGACGCTCTCGCTCACCGCGCCGGATGCCACCGCCACCGTGAAGGTCACCGCGTCGGCGGGCAGCGAGGGCGGCGAACAGACCGTCAAGAAGTACACGGTCAAGGGCGGTACGACGCTGGCGGTCACCCCGCCCGTACCGTCCGGCCTCAAGGGCTCCTACGCCCTGACGGTCGAGACGGAGTCGGGCGGCCCGGTCCACGCCGCGCGCACGCTCACCCTCACGCAGAACGGCATCCAGATGTTCACCGTGCAGACCCTGCCGGACGACCGCGGCACGGTCGAGGTGCCCGCCGCCGAGCAGGACCTGTCGGTGCTCGACGACTGACCGGACGGTACGGGCAGGGGCCGGGGCCGGGCAGGACGCCGGGGCCCCGCTACTCCTGCCCGTACCGCGGATCCACCGACTCCGGTGCGAGCCCGAGCAGTTCCGCGACCTGCTCCACCACGACCTCGTGCACCAGCAGGGCGCGCTCGTCGCGGTTCTTGGCGCGGATCTCGACGGGCCGCCGGTAGATCACGATCTGCGCCGGCCGCCCCTTCTCCGCGGAGACAGCACGCCCCAGCGGCACGGTCTCCCCCTGCGTCCCCTCCTGCGTCCCCGGCACGTCGAGCACCATGAAGTCGACATCGGTCAGCTGCGGCCAGCGCCGCTCCAGCCGTTCCACCGAGTCCTGCACGAGATCGCGGAAGTTCTCCGCCCTGCTGACCGAGAGCGGTACCTGGGGCGGGGCGACGGGCCCTCGCATGCCGCGGCCATGGCGGTCACGACGGCGCGGGCGCGGCTCGGACGGGTGCGGCGGTACGGGGCTGTCCATCACTGACGCAGCGTAACGCTCCCAGCAGCAGGTGGAACGCCGCTCCCTGACAGGGCATCGCCGTTTCCACGGCAGCGCACCGGCCATATCAGGGACAGAGCATCCCACCTGTCCAATCCTGAACAATCCGGCCATTCAGAGGCCCGTTTCAGGCCCTGCTCCTGATCGCTGATCCCTTGCTGTATGACAGATTTTGTGCTGATCGGTGACCGGAATCGTTGCCGACCATGCCGGTGCATATCCGCTCCCGCGCAGGTCAGAACGACTGTCCGGAAGGTGCTTGTGCCGGAGTTCACAGGGCGACACGGTGGGGTGACCTGAGGGAGAGTCGTCGCAGCCCGCTCAAGAGTGCGGTACCGTCCAACATCGTGAGCCCTGTACGTCGCTGTTCGCGCACCGCGTGCGGCCGCCCTGCCGTCGCGACACTGACGTACGTCTATGCCGACTCGACTGCGGTCCTCGGCCCGCTCGCCACCTACGCCGAGCCCCACTGCTATGACCTCTGCGCCGAGCACAGTGAGCGGCTGACGGCACCTCGCGGCTGGGAAGTTGTCCGGCTCTCCGACCCCTCCGCACCCACCCGCCCCAGCGGCGACGACCTCGAAGCGCTCGCCAATGCCGTACGCGAAGCGGCGCGGCCGCAGGACCGCGGTGCCGACGGCCGGATCAGCGGTCCGCACGCCGTCGATCCGATGGAGGTCGCGCGCCGTGGCCATCTGAGAGTGCTGCGCTCACCGGACTCCTGAGCTCGGCCCACGAGCCCTCCGGGTAGTTTGGGCGGTCCGCAGGATTCTCAGGAGGACCGGCCCGTGGCTGCTGATCTGTCGCAGATCGTGAAGGCGTACGACGTGCGCGGAGTGGTGCCCGATCAGTGGGACGAGGCGCTGGCCGAGCAGTTCGGGGCGGCGTTCGTCGAGGTGACGGGCGCGGACGCGATCGTGATCGGCCACGACATGCGGCCCTCGTCGCCCGGCCTCTCGGGAGCCTTCGCACGGGGAGCCGCCGCGCGCGGCGCGGACGTCACCCTCATCGGCCTCTGCTCGACCGACCAGCTGTACTTCGCCTCGGGCAGCCTGGGCCTCCCCGGCGCGATGTTCACCGCCTCGCACAACCCGGCGCAGTACAACGGCATCAAGCTCTGCCGGGCGGGCGCCGCACCCGTGGGCCAGGACACCGGGCTCCTGGAGATCCGCGCCCTGGTCGAGAAGTGGTCCAGGACGGGCGCCCCGCAGCCGGTCGCCGCCCCCGGCACCGTCACCGAGCGCGACACGCTCGCCGACTACGCGGCCCACCTGCTGTCCCTGGTCGACCTGACGTCCGTCCGTCCGCTGAAGGTCGTCGTCGACGCGGGCAACGGCATGGGCGGCCACACCGTCCCCACCGTCTTCGCGGGCCTGCCCGTCGACCTCGTACCGATGTACTTCGAACTCGACGGCACATTCCCCAACCACGAGGCCAACCCCCTCGACCCGAAGAACCTCGTCGACCTCCAGGCCCGGGTCGTGGCCGAGGGCGCCGACCTCGGCCTCGCCTTCGACGGAGACGCGGACCGTTGCTTCGTCGTCGACGAGCGGGGCGAGGGCATCTCGCCGTCGGCGATCACCGCCCTGGTCGCGGCCCGGGAGCTCGCCCGCAACGGCGGCAAGGGCACCGTCATCCACAACCTGATCACGTCCCTCTCGGTCCCCGAGGTCGTCCGCGAGAACGGCGGCACCCCGGTCCGTACCCGCGTGGGCCACTCCTTCATCAAGGCGGAGATGGCCGAGCACGGCGCGATCTTCGGCGGCGAACACTCCGCGCACTACTACTTCCGCGACTTCTGGAACGCCGACACGGGCATGCTCGCCGCGCTCCACGTCCTGGCCGCGCTGGGCGGCCAGGACGGCCCCCTGTCCGAACTGGTCGCCCACTACGACCGCTACGCCGGCTCCGGTGAGATCAACTCCACGGTCGCCGACCAGCCGGGCCGCACGGCAGCGGTACGCGCCGCCTTCGCACCCCGCGACGGCGTCACGACCGACGACCTGGACGGCCTGACGGTCACGTCCCCGCACTGGTGGTTCAACCTCCGCGCCTCCAACACGGAGCCGCTGCTGCGCCTGAACGTGGAGGCCCGCGACGAACGGACGATGGCGGCGGTACGGGACGAGGTCCTGGCCCTGGTCCGAACCCCGGATTCCCCCGGTACGTCAAGTCCCTCCGGCGACTGATCCAATCCTTCCGGCCTCGCTCCGTCCGGTACGCCCAGGCCCTTCGGTGACCGATCCGGACCCTCCCGGTCCCAGCCCCTCCGGCTTTACCCGCCTCGGTCTCACCGCCCGTCTTGGTCTCACCCGCTTCGGCCTCACCTCCTCCGGCCTTACCCTGCCTGCCTCGGCCTGACCTCCTCCGGCCTTACCCGCCTCGGCCTCACCCTGCCTGCCTCGGCCTGACCTCCTCCGGCTTTACCCGCCTCGGCCTCACCTCCTCCGGCCTTACCTTGCCTGCCTCGGCCTTGCCTCTTCCGGCTTTACCCGCCTCGGTTGCACCCGCTCGCTCCGGTCTTACCCCTCCCGTGATACCTCCCCGGCCTCATCCCCTCCGCCTCCAAGCCCCTCGGGCACCATCTCCAGCCCCTCCGGCGTTTGAGGAGCGGGGGTCCGGGGGCGGAGCCCCCGGTTACGGGAAGGGGCGGGCAGGGGACAAGCCCGCCGCAGGCGCAGGCACCCCACCCGCACCGCACCACCCCCGGCCCCGCGCCTCCACCTGCGGGCCCCCGGCCCGCCCCGCACCCCCACCCGTGGCCCCCGGCCCGCCCCACACCCCATCGCCCCCAGCGGTAGGCTGACGTCGCCTGATCCGTTGCTCGAAGGGACCCACCCCATGCCGCTCGAAGCCGGCCTTTTGGAGATCCTCGCCTGCCCGGCCTGCCACTCCCCGCTCGACGACCGGTCGGCAGCCGACAGCCCCGAGCTGATCTGCACCGGCCAGGACTGCGGCCTGGCCTACCCGGTACGGGACGGCATCCCCGTCCTCCTCGTCGACGAGGCCCGCCGCCCCGCGTAACGGTGCCGGGCCCGCGACTGCCCCGCACCGCACCCCGCACGGTGATCAGCATGTGATCGGAGGACCGTCCCCATGCTCGACGAGTCGCTGCTCGACGCCCCGGAGGCCCTGGCCCGAGCCGACCGCCGCGGCCTGCTCCGCGGCGCCGCCGAGGCCGGGGCCCGGGTCCGTACCGCTGCCCGGCACGCAGCCGAGGCGGGGATCGCCGAGCTGAACCCGGAGGGCCGCCCCCGCGCCGTACTGGTCGCGGGCTCCGGCACCGCCGCGTCCGGCGTCGCCGACCTGATCACCGCCCTGGCAGGCGCCTCCGCGCCCGTCACCCGCATCCATCCCACCGGGGTCGCCCCCGCACCGGGCGCGATGCGCTGGACGCTGCCCGGCTGGGCCGGCTCCGTGGACCTGCTGCTGATCGTCACGGCCGACGGCTCCGAGCCGGGCCTCTCCCTCCTCGCCGAACAGGCGTACCGCCGAGGCTGCAGCGTCGTCGCCGTCACCCCGCGCCAGTCACCGCTGCGCGAGGCGATCGACACGGCGCACGGCCTCGTCGTACCGATGGCCTCCGCCCCGCACGGCGAGTACGACGCCGAGACCTCGGCCGCGGGCCCCGGCACGCTCTGGGCCCTGTTCACCCCGCTGCTCGCGCTGCTGGACCGGGTGGGCCTGCTCACCGCCCCCACCGAGGCGTTGCAGAGCGTCGCCGACCGCCTGGACCGCACCGCGGAACGCTGCGGCCCGGCCATCGCCACGTACAGCAACCCCGCCAAGACCCTCGCGGCCGAACTCGCCGAGAGCCTGCCCCTCATCTGGACGGAGGGTGAGTCGGCCGCCCCGGTCGGCCGCAGATTCGCCGCCGTCCTGGCCGAACTTTCCGGCCGCCCGGCCCTCGTCGCCGAACTGCCCGAGGCGCTACCCGCCCACGGCACACTGCTGGCGGGTGCCTTCGCCGCCGGGGCCGACCCCGACGACTTCTTCCGCGACCGGGTCGAGGAGCCGGAGCCGCTGCACGCCCGCGTCGTACTGCTCCGCGACCGCCCCACCGGTGGCCTGAGCGCGGCTCCAGCCGCCCGCGAACTGGCCCTCGGCCACGACACCGCGATCAGCGAGCTCGAACCCGACGAGGGCACCGAGCTCGAAGCCCTCGCCGAACTGCTCGCAGTCACCGACTTCGCCGCCGTCTACCTGGCACTCGCCTCCGCATCCGGCGCCTGACCCCAACAAGCCCCCGCCGACCGCACCCAGCGCACCTCCGACAAGAGCGCCCCCACACCCGAGCACAGAGCACAGCACCCCCGATCCACGCATCTCACGAGGACGAACACCATGGACCGGCTCTCCAACACCGTGCGCCCTTACGCCTGGGGCTCCATCACCGCCATCCCCGAACTGCTCGGCGTCGCCCCCACCGGCGAGCCGCAGGCCGAGATGTGGATGGGTGCCCACCCCGGCGCCCCCTCCCTCCTCATCCGTATGACCGCCGCCGGAGAGGCCGGCCCCGAACAGCCCCTCACCGAGGTCATCGCTGCCGACCCCGAGCGCGAACTGGGCCGGGCCACCGTCGAGAAGTTCGGGCCCCGTCTCCCCTTCCTCCTCAAACTGCTCGCCGCGGGCGCCCCCCTCTCCCTCCAGGTCCACCCCGATCTCACCCAGGCCAGGAGGGGGTACGAGGACGAGGAACGCCGGTCCGTCCCCATCGACGCGCCCCACCGCACGTACAAGGACGCCAACCACAAGCCCGAGCTGATCTGCGCGCTCACCCCCTTCGCAGGCCTGTGCGGCTTCCGCCCGCCCACCGAGGCGGCCGAGGTGATGGCGGCACTCGGCGTCGACTCCCTCAAGCCGTACGTCGACCTCCTCGGCGCCCACCCCGAAGAGGCCGCCCTGCGCGAGGTCCTCACCGCGATCCTCGGCGCCGACCCGGTGGAGATGGCCGAAACGGTGCACCTGGCGGCGGCCGCCGCCGAACGCCTCGGCGGCGCCCACGCCCCGTACGCCCGGATCGCCCACCACTTCCCCGGCGACCCCGGTGTCATCGCGGCGATGCTGCTGAACTACGTGGAACTCCAGCCCGGAGAGGCACTGTTCCTCGGCGCGGGCGTGCCGCACGCCTACCTCGACGGCCTTGGCGTCGAAATCATGGCAAACTCGGACAATGTGCTGCGCTGCGGACTCACGCCCAAGCACATCGACATACCCGAACTACTGCGCATCGTCCGTTTCGAGGCGACCGAACCCGGCGTCTTGCGCCCCGAGGCCTCGCCGTCCGGTGAGGAACTGTACGAGACGCCCGCGGACGAGTTCCGGCTCTCGCGCTTCGACCTCTCGCCCGGCGCCGCCCCCGTCGACCTGACCAGGGAGACCCCGCAGATCCTGCTCTGCACCGGGGGAGCCCCGAAGGCGGGCGAGCTCGATCTCGCACCCGGCGCCTCCGTGTTCGTACCCTCCGGCGAAAAGGTCGAAGTATCCGGTACAGGAACTCTGTTCCGAGCCACAGTGGTGGTCTGACGTACCTTCCGCACCAGCGACTGCAACAATGTCCGGCCGTACCGCGGCACCAGGGCCGCAGCATCGAAGAAGGGACACCAGGCACCCATGAGTGCGTCAGGCGGAACCAAGGCGATCGTGGCGGCACTCGCCGCCAACCTCGCGATCGCAGTGGCCAAATTCGTGGCGTTCCTGTTCAGTGGCTCGTCGTCGATGCTCGCGGAGAGTGTCCACTCGGTCGCCGACTCGGGCAACCAGGGCCTGCTGCTGCTCGGCGGCAAGAAGGCCCAGCGCGAGGCCACCCCCCAGCACCCCTTCGGCTACGGTCGTGAGCGCTACATCTACGCGTTCCTCGTCTCCATCGTGCTCTTCTCGATCGGTGGCATGTTCGCGGTGTACGAGGGCTACGAGAAGATCAAGCACCCGCACGAGATCGAGGCCTGGTACTGGCCGGTCGGGGTGCTCGTCTTCGCGATCATCGCCGAGAGCTTCTCCTTCCGTACGGCCATCAAGGAGTCCAACCAGACCCGCGGCACTCTCTCCTGGAGGGAGTTCGTCCGCCGGGCGAAGGCCCCCGAGCTTCCCGTCGTCCTGCTGGAGGACCTCGGCGCACTGGTCGGTCTGGTGCTCGCCCTCGCGGGTGTCGGCCTGGCCCTCGTGACGGGCAACGGCGTCTGGGACGGCATCGGTACCCTCTGCATCGGCATCCTGCTGATCATCATCGCGATCGTGCTCGCCGCCGAGACGAAGTCCCTCCTGCTCGGCGAGGCGGCCGGCGCCGACCAGGTCGAGAAGATCAAGGCCGCGGTCGTCGACGGCGACACGGTCACCGGCGTCATCCACATGCGTACGCTCCACCTCGGCCCGGAGGAACTCCTCGTCGCCGCCAAGATCGCGGTGCAGCACGACAACACGGCCACCGAGGTCGCCAACGCCATCAACGCGGCCGAGAGCCGGATCCGTGCCGCGGTCCCGATCGCCCGGGTCATCTATCTGGAACCGGACATCTACAGCGAGGCTGCCGCCGCAGCCGGCACCAACCCCGGCAAGGCCCCGGGCGGCACCCCCGGCGGCACCCCCGGCGGCACCCCGGACACCCCGACGGAATCCGGCCACTGACCACCCTCTCCACCGTCCTCCCTCCCGCTCCCGGTACAGCGCCCCGACCGCTTCCCGACTGCCTCCCGGCCGCGTCCGGCCTCGGGGCGGACTGGGAGCGGCTGGGCCGATCGGTGTAGATTCGATGGCAGTGTCAGACGTCGCTGCTGATGGCGGTCGATCGGTCCGTACGCGTGGACCGGCCGAGGGAGAGAGGGCCTCCGACGGACTGCGCTGCGAGCGCCCGGGCATTCGTGTGCCCGACGGCGCCGCAGAGCCATCCGTGCCCCACCTCGACCCCATTACGAGGAGCAGCCCGTTATGACGACGGTCGCCAATCGACAGGACTTCAAGGTCGCCGACCTCTCCCTCGCGGCGTTCGGTCGCAAGGAGATCACCCTCGCCGAGCACGAGATGCCCGGCCTGATGTCGATCCGCAAGGAGTACGCCGCAGCGCAGCCGCTGGCCGGCGCCCGCATCACCGGCTCGCTGCACATGACCGTGCAGACGGCCGTGCTGATCGAGACCCTGGTCGCCCTCGGCGCCGAGGTCCGCTGGGCCTCCTGCAACATCTTCTCCACCCAGGACCACGCCGCCGCGGCCATCGCCGTCGGCCCGAACGGCACCCCGGAGGCCCCGGCGGGCGTCCCGGTCTTCGCCTGGAAGGGCGAGACGCTGGAGGAGTACTGGTGGTGCACGGAGCAGGCCCTGACCTGGCCGAACACCCCCACCGGCGGCCCGAACATGATCCTCGACGACGGTGGTGACGCCACCCTCCTCGTCCACAAGGGTGTCGAGTTCGAGAAGGCCGGCGCCGCCCCGGACCCGTCGACCGCGGACAGCGAGGAGTACGCCCACATCCTCACGCTGCTGAACCGCACCCTCGGCGAGTCCCCGCAGAAGTGGACCCAGCTGGCGTCCGAGATCCGCGGCGTCACCGAAGAGACCACGACCGGCGTGCACCGGCTGTACGAGATGCACCGCGACGGCACCCTCCTCTTCCCGGCGATCAACGTCAACGACGCCGTCACCAAGTCCAAGTTCGACAACAAGTACGGCTGCCGTCACTCGCTGATCGACGGCATCAACCGTGCCACCGACGTCCTGATCGGCGGCAAGACCGCCGTCGTCTGCGGTTACGGCGACGTGGGCAAGGGCTGCGCGGAGTCCCTGCGCGGCCAGGGCGCCCGGGTGATCGTCACGGAGATCGACCCGATCTGCGCCCTGCAGGCGGCGATGGACGGCTACCAGGTCGCCACCCTCGACGACGTCGTCGGCCAGGCCGACATCTTCGTCACCACGACGGGCAACAAGGACATCATCATGGCCGCCGACATGGCCAAGATGAAGCACCAGGCCATCGTCGGGAACATCGGCCACTTCGACAACGAGATCGACATGGCCGGCCTGGCGCAGATCGAAGGCATCGTCAAGGACGAGGTCAAGCCGCAGGTCCACACCTGGACGTTCCCCGACGGCAAGGTCCTCATCGTGCTGTCCGAGGGCCGCCTGCTGAACCTGGGCAACGCCACCGGCCACCCCTCGTTCGTCATGTCCAACTCGTTCGCGGACCAGACCCTGGCCCAGATCGAGCTGTTCACCAAGCCCGAGGAGTACCCGACCGATGTCTACGTGCTGCCCAAGCACCTGGACGAGAAGGTCGCCCGTCTCCACCTCGACGCGCTCGGCGTGAAGCTCACGACGCTCCGCCCCGAGCAGGCCGCGTACATCGGTGTCGAGGTCGAGGGCCCGTACAAGCCCGACCACTACCGCTACTGATTCCGCCGGTCAGCGACCGCGCACGTCACCACCGGTCAGTGACGACCGGCCGCTGACAGCCGGAACAGCTTCAGCAGCAGTACGAGCGCAGGCCCCCGCACCCCCGTGCCGGGGGCCTGCCCCGTATTGCGTCGGCTCAGCCCGAGGAACCCCGAAGGACCCCATGCCCCGCGGCCGATATTCGCTCCACGATCTCCACGATCTCCACGATCACACCCCCCTCGGCGAGGAACACTTCCAGTGCGCACCCGGACCCTCCGGCTGGCGCTATCTCTCCCGGACCACCACCCCTTCCGGCGACCACCTCGGCTCCGTCGACCTCACCCTCGACGAGGTCGGCCGTCCCATCCGCCTCGAACTCCATGCCGCGAGCTGGCAGGTCCGCGGCGCCGCCCTCGAAGGCGTCACCTGGGTCCGCACCGATCCGACCGGCACCCATGCCACCGAAGGCAATGTCCGCGCCCACGCCTTCACCGGCACATCCCCCGCGTTCCTCATCGCGACCGCACGTCTGCTGCGCCTCACCCCCGATTCCCCCGCGAAGCGCGTCCGCCTGGTCGCCTTCACCGACCCGGTCCTCGCACCCCGCACCGTCGACCAGTCCTGGGCCCTGGTGAACAGTGAAGCGCACGCCACTGACAACGGCCCCCTGACCGTGGACGAATACCAGGTCAGCGCCCTGGACACCGGCGAACAGCACACCGTCCACATCGCCGGCGACGTGGTCCTCGCGGCCCCGGGCATCGAGCTCGAAGACCTGGACTCCCCGCCCTCACGGTTCTAGTGCCGCGGCAGGCGACGCTCGCCCCGTCGCGACGCCGGGCACGCATTCTTGCCGCACCGGACGAAAGCCCGAGTACGTCCAGTACGAGGGCTTCCGTCCCGCACGTCGAGAGCACGCACCGGACGCCGCTCGTTGACGGGCAAACGTTGCCCCCGCGGCACTAGGCAGGCGGCGCGAACCCCGTGGCGGCGGGCGGCACCTGTCCGCCCTCGGCCCCCGCCGCCGGCACGGCCGCTCCCGCCCCGGCAGTTCCCGCGGATGGCGCTTCCCCCACCGGCGCCCAGCCGGCACCACCCCCACTCACCGGAGCCCCATCCACCGGTCGCCCGGCCTGCCCCGCAGAACCACCGTGAGCAGCCCCGGCCTGAGCGGCAGCCAACACCCTCCGGGCATCCCGAGCCTGCCGCTCGTTCACCACCGCCGCCAGATACGCACCGGCCGGCACCCCCTCCGGCACCGGCACCCCGGTCCGAGCCGCCAGCTCCCCGGCCAGCCGCTCCGCAATAGACCAGCCCACCTGAGCATCGAGCTGATGCATGCGGGTCAGGTACTGCCGTACGGCCAGCCAAAGGGAGTCCGGCACCGCCGACAGATCCAGCCCCGCGAACCGTCCGGCCAGCCAAGACGGCGGAGGCGGCACGGCAGCCGCCCGTCCCGCGGGCACCCGTTCCCGTACGACGAGCGTCCCTGCGAACACATCTCCGAGCCGCCGCCCCCGCTCGGACACCAGCGAGGCGATGCACGCGACGACTCCGAGCGTCATCAGAATCTCGACGGCCCCCATGGCTCCCCGTACGAGCGCATGCCGGAACCGGATCGGCCCCCCGTCGTCCCGGACCACCCGCAACCCGCACGCCAGCTTCCCCAGCGAACGTCCGTGGCTGAGCGTCTCCACCGCGATCGGCCCGCCCACCAGCACCAGCAGGAAGGCCGCCACGGACACCGCCGCGAGTGCCGCGTCGTCCAGCGTCGCCGTAGCGACGGCCAGCCCGATCGACACCAGGACGAAAGCCGCTCCCACCACGACAAGATCGATGGCCAGCGCCAGCGCCCGACTCGGCAGTTTCGCCGGCCGCAGCCCCAGCACGACCGCGTCCCCGGTCACGAGCTCACTCATCGCCGCCCCACCCTTCGCCGATCATCCCTGCCCCTCGGGGCCTCAGTCTGCCAAGCTGACCCGCAGCGCGCCGCCGTAGTACGAACCCGTACGCACCCATGCCTGGAGCAGCAGCCGATCATGGATCTCGATGTCTTCGTGACCGCCCACCGCACCGAGTGGGACCGCCTGGACCATCTTCTGCACCGCGGGCGCCGGCTCACCGGCAAGGAAGCAGACGAACTCGTCGAGCTCTACCAGCGCACGGCCACCCATCTCTCGCTTCTCCAGTCCAGCGCCCCGGACCCTATGCTCACGGCACGCCTCACCCAGCTCGTGGCCCGTGCCCGGGCAACGGTCACCGGCACCCGCCGAGCCTCCTGGCGCGACGCCACACGCTTTCTCATCGCGGGATTCCCCGCCGCCGTCTACCGGTCCAGGCACTGGTGGATACCCACAGCGGTTCTCTCCACAGTGCTGGCGGCGGTCATCGGCTGGTGGATCGGTGCGCATCCGGAGGTCCAGTCCGCCATCGCGGCTCCGGACGACCTCCGCCGCATGACCAGCCCGGGCGGGGAGTACGAGACCTACTACTCCAGCCACCCTGCCGCCTCGTTCGCCGCCCAGGTGTGGACGAACAACGCCCAGGCCGCAGCCATGTGCCTGGTCCTGGGAGCGTTCCTCTGCATCCCGGTGATCTGGATCCTGTTCATCAACGTGCTCAACCTGGCGGTCGGCATCGGCCTGATGTCCTCGGCCGGCCGGCTCGACACTTTCCTGGGGCTGATCCTCCCGCACGGCCTGCTCGAACTCACCGCCGTGTTCGTTGCCGCGGGTACGGGCCTGCGCCTGGGCTGGACGGTCATCGACCCGGGCCCACAGAGCCGGCGCTCCGCCCTCGCTCAACAGGGCCGCGCCGCGATCGGCATGGCCATCGGCCTCGCGCTGGTCCTGTTCGTCTCCGGCGTGATCGAAGGCTTCGTCACCCCCTCCGACCTCCCGACGTGGGGGCGCATCACCATTGGTATTGCAGCCGAGCTGGCCTTCCTCGCCTACGTCTACGTCCTGGGCGGCCGAGCAGCGCGAGTCGGCGACAGCGGCGACATCGATGCCACCGAACGGAGCGCCGAGCTCCCGGTCGCAGCCTGATGTGCGTACGACCCCGCTGACCTGCTAGTCTCCTCCTCGCCCCCAAGGACCATTGACATGGCCGACAAGGGGAGGTAGATTTTAACGGTTGCCTCGGACTGGACATGTCCGAGCCCAGCAGTTAGCATCTGTCTCGCTCTCGCTGGAGATTGAATTTCCGCAGAGCCATTGATTCCTCAATCCGAATCATGAAGCCGATTTTCCGGTCGAATGTTTCTGATAAAGTCGAATCAGCCGAAAGGCAAAGACCATTTCAACGGTCACCGGAATTCAAATTCGAACCGGAAACGGAACGAAAAAGAGTCTGGTAAGGTTGGAGCCGCCGGAAAGGGAAACGCGAAAGCGATGAACTGGAAAGCGAAGCGGGACCCGCTTCGACCGGGAATCGGACACGAAAGAGTCTGATAGAGTCGGAAACGCAAGACCGAAGGGAAAAGCCCGGAGGAAAGCCCGAGAGGGTGAG
>NZ_JBSFET010000034.1:0-67115 GCF_053594575.1 Streptomyces sp. NPDC001880 | reverse complement strand
GCAACCACGGTACGCCCGGCACCCGACGGCTTCGAGGCCGGGGCATGCCTTGTTCGTACATATCGGTGTCCGCCCGGGAACGGGCGGCGCCACGAGGGGGCGTCAACTGTCGATCGGGATCAACCGGCCTGCGGATTCAGTTGACTTGGTGCGGTTGCTGCCGTCCGGTCAGCCGTTGCGCTGCGCGGCGGAGCGGCGGCGCAGCACGATCGTTCCCGCTCCCGCGAGCAGCAGGGCCGCCGCAGCCGATCCGGCAAGAGCGGCGGTCGGGTCGCCGGAGGTGCCGGCCGGTCGCTCACCGGCGGCTACGCCACCGCGCGGTGCGGTGGCCCCCGAACGCTCGACGACGGGCTCTGACTTGGTCCGTGCCGGGGCCGGGCTTTCACCCGCGGCGACACCGCCACGGGGCGTCACCGTCGCCCGCGTTTTCTCCTTGGGCTCGGCGGTGGCGCTGAGGTCCACGCGTACCGGCGCGGACTTCTCCGCGGCCGGCGCCTTGGGCGAGGGCGCGGAGTCGCTGAGGTCCACGCGGGTCGGCGCCTTGGGCGAGGGCGCGGAGTCGGCGAAGGCGGCGGTGGACGGTACGAGCACCGCGCCGGCCGCGACGGCGGCGAGGACTGCGGTGCGCAGGGACAGTCGGTGGGGCATGGACATCGCTCCATTCCAGGTCGGCCTCGATGGTGCCCGGGTGCCGGTTCGCACCCGGACGCGAGGCATGCCGACAGGCTGGCGTGAAGTTATGAAGAAGCTGTCAGAACGTTGTGGTCATCGCATCAGGCCTGGTCCGCGTCGTTCGTGGCCCCGTCGCCCGCCGGTTTCAGCCGGGCTTTCGCCGGACCGGTGGCACCTTGGGGGCCGACCTGGCCCGCCGGGCCCGCAGGCAGCCGGAGTGTGAACACCGAGCCCTGCCCCTCGACGCTGACCGCACTCACCGAGCCTCCGTGCGCCTCCACGAGTTTCCGCACGATCGCAAGCCCCAGCCCGCTGCCCCCGGTGCGGCGGCTGCGCGACTTCTCGGCGCGCCAGAAGCGGTCGAAGACATGCGGCAGGTGCTCCGCCGAGATGCCGCTGCCCGTGTCGGCGACCTCGACCACGACCTCCCCGTTGGCCGCCGCCCCGTCCGCCGGTGCCTCCGCGCCGTACGCGCGCACCGTCACCTGTCCGCCCGACGGGGTGTGACGTACCGCGTTGGAGACCAGGTTGCCGATGGCCTGGCGCAGCCGGACCGGGTCGGCCCGCAACACGGGGGAGGGCGCGTCGTCCGCCGCAGACACCGCCGAGAGTGCCACCCCGGCGGTCTCGGCCCGGGCCTGGTGCGCCGCGGCGACCTGTGCGAGCACGTCCTCGATGCGTACCGGCTGGGGATGCAGACGCAGGGCACCGGCATCCGCCGCGGCGAGATCCTGGAGGTCGTCGATGATGTGCTGCAACTGCACCGCCTCCGTGTGCAGCGAGGCGATGAATGCCGGGTCGGGCTCCGCCAGGCCGTCCTGCGCCGCCTCCAGCCAGCCCCGGATATTGCTCAGCGGGGTGCGCAGCTCGTGGGCGACGTCGCTGACCATGTCCTTGCGCTGCGCCTCCAGACGCGCGCGGTGGTCGGCCATGTCGTTGAAGGCCGCGGCGAGCCGGCCGATCTCGTTGTCGTCGCTGACCAGCACGGGCGCGGAGTCCTCCCCGTCCCGCATCCGCTGTGCCGCGCCCGTCAGGGCGTGCAGCGGCCGTACGAGCCGGGACCCGGCGAGCACCGTGGCTCCGACGGTGAGTGCCAGGACGAGTGCCGCGGTGCCCGCGATCTTCGCGGTGTTCGAGGGGGAGAGGTCGAAACCGGGAACGGTGGTGCCGCCCTCGTCGCCGATGAACAGCAGCGCGGGCGAGGCGACATAGGAGCTGAGCTGTTCCCGGCGGGCCGTGTCCACGCAGGAGGCGGTGGCCCGGTCGTCCTCGCCGGTGCGGAGGCTCGGCGCCGGCGAGGCCAGGGGAATCACGGCGCGGGGCCCGGCGGCGGGCTTCGGCACGGAGACGTCTCCCCAGGACAGGTCCAGATCGAGTTGGACACCCGGCCGGTCCTGGCGTTTCAGACAGGCGTTGGCGAGCTGGTTGAGCGCGTCCAGGGCCTTCTGTTCGGTCGCGGTCGGGGATTCCAGCTCGTCGCTCGTGCACCGGGTGTTCTGTATACGGTCCGGATCATTGCCCACGATCTCCACGCGCGGGCGTCCGCTCGGACCCCTGACCACGTCCGCCGCGATCCCGACCTGGCTCAGGCACGCCGCGCTCCGGTCGGCGGCGCGCTGCAGTGCCGTACGTTCGGCGGCGGGCAGCCGGAACGGACCGACCGCGCGCGGGTCGACGCGGTCGGCCGCGGAACCCGCCCGGTCGGTCGTCCGGGACAGGGCGGTGTCCACGGACAAGGGGTCGACGATTGCCGAGGCCTGGGGTGGCAGCGCGGGCGGTGACGACAGAGCGGCGGAATCGGCGAGGGGGTGGCGCTGCTCGGTGGTGAGAGTGATCCGCCGGCCGGACTGCCGGGCCAGGTCGCGCACGGTGCTCTCGACGCCGTCCCAGGTGGGGTGGCCCGCCGCGTATCCGAGCAGGGTGTTGTAGATCCGGGCGTCGGCGGTGAGGTTCTGGCCCTGCTCCTGCTTGATGGCGCCGGAGGTGGTCTGTACGGCGAGCCAGGCGGTGGCGGCCACCGAACAGGCGGCCACCAGCGCGGATGCCGCCAGCAGACGGCCGAACAGGCTCTTGCGGAGCGGCAGCCGGGTCCCCCGGTGCTCACGACGCAACGGAAGTATTCCTCGCCGGGTCCGTCAGCTTGTAGCCGACACCGAAGACGGTGATCAGCCGGGCCGGCCGGCGAGGCGCGGGTTCGATCTTCTTGCGCAGGTTCATGATGTGCACGTCGACCGTACGGAAGCTGATGTACCGGTCGAAGCCGTGCAACTCCTCCAGGAGCCGCTGCCGGGTGAAGACCCGGTCGGGCTCGGTCGCCATGGCGGCCAGAATCCGGAACTCACCAGGTGTGCAGTCCACGGAGCGGCCCTCGACGGACACCTCGTGCCGGTCCGGATCGACCACCAGCGCCCCGACCCGCAGCGCCTGATCCGCGGCGGGGCCGGCGTCCTGCGCGCTCCGCCGGCTGCGCCGCAGCAGTGTCCGTACGCGCGCCATCAACTCACGCGGGCTGTACGGCTTCGTCATGTAGTCGTCCGCACCGAGATCCAGCCCCAGCAGCAGATCGTCCTCGGTGCTGCGGGCAGTCAGCATCAGCACCGGCAACTCCCGGTGCTCGGCGCGCAGTACGCGTACCACGTCCAGGCCGTCGGCCCGCGGCATCATCACATCGAGCACCAGCAGATCGGGCTCCCGGTGCCGGACCTCGGCGAGCGCCGCGAGGCCGTCGCCGACGACCGTGACCGCGTGACCCTCGTGCTCGAGGTAGCGGCGTACGAGTTCGGCCTGTTTCTCGTCGTCTTCGGCGACCATGACGTTTGCGCACACGCGATCGATCGTAGAGGGTCCGCACGGCTTGTCCGGCGTCCCCGGCCACGACGACCTGTTCGCAGGCTGGAATGTTCTCGGGGTTCAGGAAGGCGTCTATCTGTTTGGACTGCAGACTGCGCTTCGCGGCGGCCACGCCCGCCCCGAAGTCGGAATCCGTCGACTGCGTGTGGGTCCCCACGACATCGGATGCCGCCGGTCCTGCCCCAAGGGCTGACCGAATGGGCAGCGGCTCTTGTCGCGGGGCCGGATGCCTGGTGTTGTGTACCGTCGGCGGCCTGTTCACCCGCAGGCGCGGCCGGGGCTGGAGAAGTGGGGAGAAGTGTGGAGCCGGTGACCGGACGTGATGCGCGGGGCGTACTGCCCGCAGGGCTCGGCGATGCCGTCCGGGCCACCGCCGAGGAGATCGCCGCGGTGCTGCGCGGCGTTGCCGACACCAGTGTTCCGGTGCCCGGTTCGCAGTGGACGGTGGGCGAGGCCGCGGCACATCTGGCACAGGCGGGCGAGCTGATGGCCGAGCTGGCGGAGGGGCAGGAACGCCGCTACGGGGACGGCACGCCACAGAGCCTGGCCGCTGCCAACGAGCGTGCGCTCGCCGAGTTCGACGAGCGGGCAGCCGAGCCGCTGGCCGGGATGATCGTCGCGCACGCGGATGCCTGCCTCACGGCCGTCGAGCGGAGTGCCACGGGTGGCGCCGGAGCCGGGGACGTCGTCACCCCGTTGGGGCCGATGAGCCGGGCCGTGCTGGCCTCGTACCTGCTGACGCACATGCTCGGCCACGGCTACGACCTGGCCCGTGCGCTGCGGCGCCGTCACATGGTCGACCGCGAACGCGTCGAACTGTCGCTGCCGTTCCTGATCAGCGCCATGCCCAGGGTCGCCGATGCCGCCGCCACCGCCCGGCTCACCGCCAGTTACACGATCCGCCTGTGGGGCGGCTCCCGGTTCGGCGTCAGGTTCACCGACGGCGCCGTGACCGTCACTCCTCGACCGCCGGACCGCCCCGACTGCACCGTCCTCATCGAACCGGTCACCTTCTTCCTGATGGCGCTCGGCCGCACCGACCCCTATGGCGCCATCGCCCGGGGCCGGGTGTTCGCCTGGGGCCGCAAACCCTGGCTCGCTACCCGGTTCCCCAGGCTGTTCAAGGCGCCCTGAGCCCTGCACCGGGTACCCGTGGCGCCGACGGGACTCGCCGTGATGACCTGGACCGACTGTCAGGATCAACAGGGCGTGGCGGCCGGTGAGGACTCCGGATGCGGTCGAATCCGCTCAGAGGCGGTGAGAGGCCGATTCCGGCGGATGAATGGCCGATCCGCATCGGGCCCAAGCGATCACCATCGCGATGTCCGGGGGACATCGCGACGTCTGACGCTAACGTTGCTCCGCACGGTGACAGTGACGGTGCCGGGGAGGGCGCGCCGCGCGGAACACCGGGAACGAGGAGTGCGCGACATGCTGGATCCCACTTCGGTGGCGGCGATTTCGGCGGTGCTTGGTGCGGTCGGCTCGGGGATGGCCAACGAGGCCGGCAGATGGGCCTGGGAGTCCACCGGCGCGGCCGTGCGCAGAATCACCGGCCGTGAGGTCCCCGCCCCCGTGGCCCCGCAGGAGCGGGACGACGTGGCGCGCATGGTCCATGAACGGCTCCGCTCCGATCCGCAACTCGCCTCCTCCTGGACCGCGTTCGCCGCACGGGTGCGCCGCGCCCCTGCCCCGGGCCGGGCCGTGCGGTCTGACCTTCCCGCCTCCATAAGGTTCTTCACGGATCGCAAGGAGGCGATGAAGCAGCTCCAGAGAGAGGCGACCCGCCGCCCGGACGGCCGGCCCCGGCTCGCGCTGGTGCACGGCCCGGACGGGATGGGCTCCAGCACGCTCGCCGTGCACTTCGGAGCACAGCCGACCCGCCTCTTCCCGGACGGGCAGATCTACGCCGACCTCGGAGGTGGAAGCGGCGGTGGCGGGCGCGACATCGGCACCGTACTGCGGGCGCTGCTGCGTCAACTGCGGGTCCCGGACGAGGAGATGCCGTCCGGGACCGACGAGCTCGGCGAGTTCTACCGCCACTGTGTGGCGGACCGCAGGCTCCTGGTCGTGCTCGACCACGCGTACTCCGCCACGCAGGTGCGGCCGTTCCTCACCTCGGCCCCCGGGGTGTTCACGATCCTGGTCGCCCGAGCCCCCTTCCCCGGCATCGATGCCCTGCGGGTGCCCGTCGGGCCGCTCTCGGACAAGGACGCGGAGCAGCTGCTCACCGCCATCACCGACAAGTCCACGGTTGCCGCCGCCCGCGCCACGCTGCCCTCGCTGCTCCAGCGCTGCGGAGGGTCGCCGTACGCCCTGCGCGCCGCGGCGTACCAGCTCTCCGCCCCCACCCTTCCGCCACGCCGTACCGAGGCGGAAGGCGACCCGGTACGCGGGGCGGCCGAGGACAACTACCGGCTCCTGACGCCGGAATCCGCCAGGCTGTACCGGCTGATGGCGCTGCGCGCCTGGCCCGCCTTCGACGCCGCCGCTGCCGCACGCACCACCGGCCAGGAACTCGAAGCCACTGCGGAACTCCTGGAGGATCTCGCCGACCGGATGCTTCTGGAACGCGGCGGAACCGGCAACGGCCGCTACCACTACCGCCTCGGGGTCCGCGCACACGCCGAGGCGGCAGCGGTCCGGGAGGACGGAATCGCGGCGTGCTCGGCCGCTCTCACCCGCACCCTGAGCGCCTATGCCGATCTGGCAGCATCGGCCGCCCACCAGGCGCTTCCGGAGAGCTGGCGGGTCCCCGCGCCCGCCGAGGACCGTGCCGGGCAGCGATACGAGGACCGGGGCGCAGCCCTCGACGCGCTGCTCGCGGAGGCGGGCAATCTGGTCGAGGCGGTGCGCTGCGCCGAGGAGTCCGGCGACCCGGACACTGCGGTACGCCTGTGCCGTGCCCTGTGGCCGCTCCAGCTCAAGGCGGGCCACCACGAGATGCTGCTGCCGGCCCTCCGCATCGGGGCACGCCTCGCCGACACCCATCGCCCCCTGACCCCCGACGCCGGTGCACTGCATGCCCAACTCGCCCACACCCTCACCGAGCTGAAACGCTGGGAGGAGGCCGAGACAGCGGCACGGGCGGCGGCGCGGGCCGAGGAGTCGGCCGGCCACAAGCGGGGCCACGCCTCGGCCGTCGAGCTCCTGGGGCTGCTGAGGCTGCGCCAGTGGCGTAACCCGGAGGCGTACGAGTGCTTCGAGGAGGCGGGCGGCATCCTGGACACCATGGGCGAAGGGGACGAGGGCACCGCCGACCTGCCGCGCGCCAGGGCCCTGCTGGAGCGTCATCGAGGACGGGCGCTGCGCGGTCCCGGGCGCCGGGAGGAGGCCCGGGAGAGGCTGGAGACCGCGCTGTTGTATTTCCGGTCGAGCGGCGATACGTACAACACGGCCCGGACGCTCACGGATCTGGCCGAGAGCCGGCTGGACGAGGAGAACACCGAAGCGGCACTGCCGCTGATCGAGGCGGCGATCACGACGCTCGACGGTCAGAGCGCGCAGTATCAGCTGCTGTACCTGCGGCACATGCGAGAGGCCTGCCTCACGGGATGAACCCGTGTCCCGCTCGGACCGCCTCCTCCTCCGGCGCCAGGGGAACAATCCGCACGCGGTGGAGCCGGTCACCTGTCCGCACGGCGAGACCGTCGGCCACCGCCCGTGCGAGCCGCCGTTCGACCGCGCCCGGTTCGTGACCGCCCGAGGCCAGCCAGGCGTGCAAGGCGGAGGCGTACACGGCAGGGTCCGCGACGGACACGCTCTCCGCATCGGTGGCAGGCATCGCCACCATGCGGAGCGGTGCCTGGCCGCGGACCCGGACCACGCACGCGGACGGGCCGGTCACACGGGCGGCCAGGGAACAGCCCCGGTGGCGGCGGAGTACCTCGGCGGTCCAGAACGACGGGGAGCCGAAGCGCGGATCGTCGGGTGCGCCGTCGCGGAAGACGACATCGGCCAGATCCAACTGGTCCACGTCGCGGGTGTCCTCGTGGACGGCGATGTGCAGTTCGCCGTCGGGAACCGATCCGGCCTTCGGCCCCGCACCGGCCCAGCGGCTGACCGCGATCTCCCCCGGCCCGAGCACCCGTGTCAGGACCCGCAACGGGACGGTGGCCCCTCCGGGTTCGTAACCGGGCAGCGGGAGCGGCTCCAGTGATGCCGGCCGGCCGGGCTCCGGCACACCCATCATCGAGTAGAAGAGCCTGCGGAGCCGGGCCGCGGACTCGCCCGGCACGGACGTGGTGAACTCGGCGGGGCCGGGCAACGGCCGGTGACGGGCGACGAGTTCCTCGATCTGCGGCAACAGGGAGGTGCCGGGGTCCAGCCGTGGGGCAGCCCGCATGAACGCGGAGATCGGCGCGTCGGGGTCGAGCGCGTGGAGCGGCACGGCCCCCAGGATCACGGGGGTGCCGAGGGCGGCCGCGTAGAAGGTGACGGATCCGTGGTCCCCGATCACGGCATCGGCGGCCAGCAGGGCCTGCCGCCACCCGCCCAGCGGATCGATCAGAGTCATCCCGCCGCGCCGCGCGCGATCGAGCCAGGCGCGGATCTGACCGGGGCCGTGCCCGTGCCAGATGTTGGGGTGCAGTACGGCCGCGAACCGGTATTCGTCCACGGGGAACTCGTCGGCGACGCGGTGCAGCAGAGCGGCGACGACATCGTTCCCGTCCGGCGTCTCCCCGCAGTCACCGAAGAGCGACTCTGGGTTCCAGGTCGAGTTGAGCAGGACGAGCCGCTGTCCCGGCCGGACCCCCAGCGCACGGCGGAAGCGTTCGCGCCAGGGCCGCGCGGCAAGGATCCGGTCGTAGCAGGGATCCCCGGCGAGTACGGCGGTCGGCGCAGCCTCCGGGCAGGCCGCGCGCAGCCGTTCGTACTGCTCGGGATGGGAGAGCACGAGTGCGTCCGCGACGGGAGTGCCCCGGGGCGACAGCAGCCACTGAGGCGCGAGCCCGAACACGGGCGCAGGCCCCGATCCCGATCCGGTATCCGGTATCCGGTATCCGGTATCCGGTGTTGCCAGCCTTTTAGTGTACCCAACACCGTGCGAGAGGATGGCCAACTTTCCGGAAAATGCGTCGAGTTGGCCGCCGAAGCTGGCGGAGACGACCAGGTCCACCTCCGTCTCCACCGCCTGCTCCCACGGCAGCACCGGTACCCCCGTGTCGGCCAGCAACTCGGCGGTGCCGGCCGCGAACGCCGATGAGCCGGTACAGGTCGCGAGCAGCTGGACCCGCAGATCGTCGTGGAACAGGGGCAGCACATCGAGCAGCCGGGTCGCGGCGGTCACATTGTGCACGACGACCAGTACCCGCAGGCATTTCCCCCGCGTCGCCCACCGCGCCGCGTCGTCCCCGACCGGTACCCGAACCCACCCGGCCCGCCCGAACCCCATCCGCACGCCCCTCATTCGCCCGGGGCCCGCCCGTGGACCCCGTGCCGCCCGCGCGAGCGGCCCCGACAGTCAACCAGCACGAGGCCGCACCGGCCACCGAGGGGCGAGGGGCGTACTCCGACTCGCTCTCCGGCCATAGGTTTCGCCACACCCAGGTAGGTTTGGGCCAGAGCTTGATCACTTTCGCGTTCGGAGGTCTCCATGAGTGAGCAGCAGTCGGCCGTCACCCCTCCTGCCAGGTCGGTGTCGGAACGGATCGACACCACGAGGCCTCATTCCGCCAGGTTCTGGAACTACTTCGTGGGCGGCAAGGACAACTACGAGGTCGACCGCGAGATCGGTGACCAGATCAAGGCGTTCTTCCCGGGGCTCGTCGACGTGGCGGTGGCGGGTCGGCAGTTCCTGCGGCGTTCGGTGAGCCACCTGGTGGAGGACCGGGGGGTCCGGCAGTTCCTGGACATCGGGACGGGCCTGCCCACGGCGGACAACACCCACCAGGTGGCCCAGGGCATCGCGTCCGATGCGCGCATCGTGTACGTGGACAACGACCCGCTCGTGCTCACGCATGCCCGTGCGCTGCTGACCAGCTCACCCGAGGGCGTCACCGACTACATCGACGCCGACCTCTACGACCCGGACGCCATCCTGGCCGAGGCGGCGAAGACGCTCGACTTCGACCGGCCGGTGGCGCTGATGCTGCTCGGCATCCTCGGTCACGCGGGCGACTTCTCGAAGGCCCGTGAGGTGGTGGGCCGTCTGATGGCCGGGCTGCCGGCCGGCAGCTACCTCGTGGTGTACGACGGAACGCGGACCAGCGAGGGCATGATCGCCGCGGAGAAGGCATACATCGAGAGCGGCGCGGTGCCGTACTACGTGCGTGAGCCCGACGAGATCGTCACGCTCTTCGACGGGCTGCGGATCCTCGACCCCGGCTTCGTCCGGCTCAGCGAATGGCGGCCCGACGCCGACAGCGCGACGGTGTCCGCGGACGTCGACGCCTTCGGGGGCATCGGCGTCAAGGAGTGACGTCTCCCGGGGCCTGACTCCCGTATCCGGCCGCCGGCCGCTGATGTCCGCGCGGCCGGCCGGAAGGAACGCCTTCCAGGCGCCGTTCCTGCCGGCCGGTGCGTACCGGCGAGTGGAAGTCGTAGATGTGATGGGCGTCATGGTGTTGCGGCAGACGCCGCAGTCGGCCGTGGAGATGTACCACTCCTTGCCCGTGTTGATGGGGCGGCGCGGGCGAGGTGCGGCGCATCCTCGCCCTTTGGTCAGCCATGCTCGGAAAACGGGCTCGTGAGATCGAAACAGTGGCAAGAATTGTCGCTAACCGCGCCGAAAGAATCACTGAATTTCCATATAGTGAAGCCGCGTTGATCAGCCGACCACCGCAACGAGCGAAGCCTTCGTCACAGGAGATTCCGTACGATGAAGACGCCCGCATCCGCGGTGCCCGAGCGACCGTCCATGTCCCCGCCGCCCGTGGCCGGCGGCTGCCCGGCGGGCAGCGGTGGGGCCGCCGTACCGCTGAGCGGCCCCGGGTTCCACACCGAACCCCAGGTCGTCTACCGCGCCATGCGGAGCGAACACGGCCCCGTCGTACCCGTCGAACTGCCCGGTGGGGTTCCCGCATGGCTGGTCATCGGGTACCGCGAACTCCACCAGGTCACCAGCGACGGCGAGTTGTTCCCCCGGGATGTCGGGCTGTGGAACCAGTGGGGGAACATCCCGGAGGACTGGCCGCTGTTACCCATGGTCGGCCGCCCGGCGCCTTCCATCTACTTCACCGCAGGAGCCGAGCACCGGCGCCACGCCGCGATGGTCGGGCAGGCCCTGGAGGAGGTCGAACACTTCGAACTCCGCAGGAACTGTGAGGAGTTGGCGGACCGATTGGTCGACGGGTTCTGCGACCGCGGCACGGCTGACCTGATCGCCGACTTCGCCGTGCCGCTGCCGGTGCTCGTCCTCGCCCGGCTGCTCGGATTCCCCGACGCCGACGGGCCGCGGATCGCCGAGGTGCTCAGGGACCTGGCCGACGGCGGACCGGACGCACAGGAGGCCCATCTGCGCTTCGGTGAGCACATGCAGCGGCTGCTGGCGGCCCGCCGGGCCGCGCCCGGAAACGACGTGACCTCACACATGCTGGCGTACGCCGGGGAGTTCACCGACGAGGAGTATGTACTCGACCTGATGGCCATCACGGCCGCGGGGCACCTCACCACGGCCGACTGGATCGGCAGCTCGCTCCGGCTGATGCTCACCGACCACCAGTTCGCCGTCGCGCTCTCCGGAGGCCGGCACAGCGTTGCCGAAGCCATGAACGAGGTGCTCTGGGAGGAGGGGCCCACGCAGATCCTCGCCGGTCGCTGGGCGGCCCGCGACACCCGGCTGGGGGACCGGAACATCCGTGCCGGGGACATGCTGCTGCTGGGCCTGGGGGCCGCCAACGCCGACCCGCACATCCGGCAGCACCTCTCGGCCTCGCCGGGGCCGTCCGGTCAGAGTGGCAACAGCGCGCATCTGGCGTTCAGCCACGGCGAATACCGCTGCCCCTTCCCCGCTCAGGAGATCGCCGAAATCATCGCCCGCACCGGGATCGAAGTGTTGCTCGACCGGCTGCCCGACCTTGAACTGTCGGTTCTTGCAACCGAGTTGGTCCGTAGGCAGTCCGCATTCCTGCGGGGGACGACCGCGCTGCCCGTTCGGTTCGCCCCCGTACGTCCGACAGGAGGCCCGTCTTGAACTGCCCGCACGCCGCAGCCCGGGAGGCCGCTTCGAGTGGCGCGGCCATCGTCATCGACCCGCTGGTCCAGGATCTGGACGGCGAGACGGAACGGCTGCGTGAGGCCGGTCCGCTCGCCCGGATCGAACTGCTCGGCGTTCCGGCCCTGACCGTCACCCGGCACGCCCTCGCCCGTCAACTGCTCGTCGATTCCCGCCTGGTGAAGGACCTCGACGCCTGGGGTCCCTGGCAGCGCGGCGAGGTCACCCACGAGTGGCCACTGATCGGCATGATCGATGCGGGACGCTCCATGTTCACCGTCGACGGTGCCGAGCACCGGCGACTGCGTACCAAGATCTCCCAGGCGCTCACACCGCGCCGGCTGGAGGAAATGCGCCCGGACATCGAGAAGTTCACCGAGGAACTGCTCGACGCCCTCGCCGAACAGGGCGCAAGGAGCGAGAACGGTGTGGTCGATCTCAAGTCCGTCTTCGCCCAGCCGTTGCCGATGCGGGTCGTCGGCATGCTGATGGGGGTGGACGAGGCCGAGCACCCCATGCTGATGAAGAGGTACAAGGCGTTCTTCTCCATGCTCACCCCGCAGGAGGAACGCCGCGCGCTGCTCGCCGAGTTGGATGTCTTCTACGCCGCTCTCGTACGGGAGAAGGCCGCGCGTCCGGCCGACGATCTCACCAGCGCGCTCATCCTCGCCGAGGAGGGCGGCGAGCCGCTCACCGAGGAAGAAGTGGTGGGCAACCTCAAGGCGATGGTGGCCGCCGGGCACGAGACCACGATCGGGCTGATCCTGAACGCCGTGCGTGCCCTGCTCACCCATCCCGACCAGCTGCGCAAGGTGCTCGACGGCGAGATCCCGTGGGAGACGGCGATCGAGGAGACCCTGCGCTGGGACACCCCCACCACCCATCTGCTGATGCGGTTCGCCACGGAGGACATCCAGGTCGGCGACGACGTGATCGCGAAGGGCGAAGGAGTGGTGATCTCCTATCGCGCCATCGGCCGTGACGTCGAGCAGCACGGAGCGGACGCCGACGACTTCGACATCACCCGGCCGACCCCGATCCGCCACATGACCTTCGGTCACGGCCCCCACATCTGCCCCGGTGCGGCCCTCTCCCGCGTCGAGGCCGCGATCGCCCTGCCCGCACTGTTCGGGCGCTTCCCCGGGCTGCGGGCGGCCGTCGCGGACGAAGAGGTCCGCAAGCTCCCGGTGATGACGCAGAACGACATGGAGGCCTTCCCGGTCCTGCTGCACGGCTGAGAGCCGGCGAGCAGTCGGGCACGGTCGTCCGTGGGATACGCGCTGCGGGCGGGTGCTCCGGCTGCCGCGCCGGTACGCCCGGAAGCCGGTGGACTCCGCCGGTCGTGCCACCGCCCCGGTCAACACCGGCTTCGGGGCGGCCCGCTCTGCGCGACGACCGCTCCCGACCCGCGCCGGAGCGTCGGCGGCATGCCCTACGGTCCGCGGCGCCCGGCAGGCCCGTCACCCCAGCGCGTCCGCCAGCGCGCTGTCCGCCGCCGCGCGCGACTCCTGCCACAGCGTGGTCATCGGCTCCCATACGTGGACTCCCGCGGGCATGCCCACCGTGGCCCCGCTGAAGGTGACGCCCAGGTGGGAGGGGTCCGCCGCCACGGACAGGCTGTCGACGACATGACCCTCGGCTGCCGCGGGGTCCGCGGTGCGCACGGCGGCATACGCCCGCTCGCCGCCGGCCAGTGCGTAGGGTCCGCTCCCGGTGGGCGGCACGGCCTCGGCGGAGCCGTCCAGGCCCCTGAAGGTGATGGTGGGGATCCGGTCCACCACGCAGTCCCGGCCACCGGTGTTGGTGACGCTGATCCGGGCGACGTTCCGCTGTCCGCCGGGTTCGGCGTGTACTTCGAGGGCCTTCTCCTGGCAGGTTCCGAGGCGGCTCGCGGTGCCGGCGGGCGCGGCGCCGGCCGTGGCCGGGGCAACGGTGCCGGCCAGGGCCAGGGCGGCCGTGACGGAGAGTGCGGGGGTGGTTGCGGAGCGGAGGCGCATGGTGTTTCTCCCGTTGGATCGACAGCCTGCGTGCGGCCGGAAAGGCCCGTCGGTCCGTGCGGCCGACATGGACAGTGTGAACCGTATGACCTGATCTCCGCGACAGATCGGACATATCGTTTCGGTGTACGCGGCGCCGGGGCGGGCCACCCGGTGCTCGTCGAGCCGCCCCGCCCCGTGCGCCGTCACCGCGTCCGGACGGTGGCCAGCACGTCCCGGTCCGGCTGGAGTGTCAGCGAAGGCACCGGGCCGATGACGCCCGGGTCCACGTCCAGCTCGAAGCGGCGTGCCAGCACGGCCAGGATCAGCACCGCCTCGACCATCGCGAACCGGGTGCCCAGGCAGACCCTGGGGCCGCCGCCGAACGGGAACCAGGCGTACTCGGCGATGTCGTCGCCCTCCTCAGGATCCCAGCGCTCGGGGCGGAACTCCTCCGGCTCGGGGAACCACCGCGCGTCGCGCTGCGTCACCCACTGGCTGGTCCACACCCGGGTGCCCTCCGGCATCGGAACACCTCCGATGTGCGCACCCTCCTTCGCGACACCGGTGACCAGCCAGATCGTCGGGTAGAGGCGCAGGGTCTCCTTCACCACGGACTGGGTGTACGTCAATCGTGCGTAGTCGTCGAACTCCGGTTCCCGGTCGCCGAGCACCCGGTCCAGCTCCTCGGTGAGCGCGGCGCGCACCCGCGGATTGCGGGAGAGCAGGTACCAGGCCCACACCAGCGTGGAGCTGGTCGTCTCGTGGCCGCCGATGTACAGCGTGACCGTCTCGTCGCGTATCTCCCGGTCGGTGAGGTGCGCACCGGTCTCGTCGACCGCCGTCAACAGCCGGCTCAGCAGATCGGGCCGCTCGTCCCCGCCGTCGCGGTGACGGGCGACGACCCGGCCCACCTCCGCGTCGATGACCGCCGCGGCCTTCTTGATCCTGGCCCGTCCTGGAGTCGGCACCCAGTCCGGCAGCAACGCGCCGATGCCGGCGAACTCCTTGCCGATCTCCTGCTGCGCCACATCCATTGCGCGGCCCATCGCCTCGGCGTCGGCCGCCGTGTCGACGCCGAAGATGGTGCGTACCGCGATCCGCTGTGTCAGCGCCGCCATCTCCCGCTTGACGTCGATGCGTTCACCGTCCGACCAGGTGTCCGCCAGCTCCACCGTGCTGTGCGTCATCGTCGCCGCGTACGACCGCACCTGCTTGGGCCGTACGGAGGGCTGCACCAGCGACCGCTTCCGCCGCCAGTCCGTGCCCCGGGCGACGACCACACCGTTGCCCATCACGGTCCGGAAGGCGATGCCCAGGGCCGGCTGGTCGAAGGAGCGCTCCGTCTCGGTGAGCAGATCGCCGATGCAGTCCGGATCGGCTATGTACACACAGGAGTTGGGGCCGAATCGCCAGCCCACCATGTCTCCGTGGGAGCGCAGCCGCTCGAAGAAGGCGAGGGGATTCCTTGCGAACTGCGGCAGGTTTCCCAGGAACGGCAGCCCCTTCGGGCCCGGCACGATCCTGTGGCTCCGCAGCTCGGCATCGACGGCCGGGCCGGTCTCCGTGGACATGAGAGTCTCCGCTCCTTGTGGCGCACCGACTCGGTGCGCGGCGACCTGACTTCAGTGGTACCCGCCGTGGAACATGCCATCGGCCTTGTGCGGTACGTGAGTTGTCGAGAGTAGTCGCGCGGTGCCGCCCTCGGGGGGCGGGCGGCAGCGGTGGCGCAGAAGAGACGGTCCGTCACCGCCGGGCGGGCGCGGGGTCCGGGCCCGCCCGGCGGTGCGATCCCGCGGTGTGCCGGGCCCGGTCGGGCCCGTGCTGGGTCAGGCGCCCGGCGGGACCCGGGACGGGCGGCCGCTGCCGCGGGTGAGGGAATAGCCGAGGAGTGCCGCGAGCGCCCCCAGGACCCCGCCGCCGATCGTCCACAGCCAGCGGTCGGTCCACCAGCCCGAGTCCCAGCCGTCCTCGGGCTCGCTGCCGAGCGAGACCTTGGACGAGGTGTCGTCGCCACCGTCCGCCGAGCCGTCCGAGACCTGCTCGACGGAGGACACGCCGGGGACCAGCGGCTCGGCGAGCGTGCCGTCGACATCGCCGGCGCCGCCCTTGTCGGCCGCCGTGATCTCGACCTCGGTCCGTACCGGGAGGCCGAGGTCGGCCGAGGGCAGATCGACGACCGTCAGGCGTACGTAGTAGCTGCCCGGCAGCGGGTCGTTGGCCCACGGCTCGGACCAGGCGCGGACGGTCCGCAGCACACAGGTCAGCTCGACCGCCGGGGCGTCGGCCGCGGCCTTGCCGGTCTGGCGGCCGTACATGCAGGCCTGACGGCGCCGCAGCCCGTCGTACACATCGACCTGCCAGGTCGACGCGCCGTGCCGGGCGGCGCTCTCGGGCAGGATGACCTTCGCCTTGACGGTGGCCCGCTGACCGGCGTCGGCGGGGAACACCCAGTACAGGTAGTCGCCCGTGGACGCCTCGGCGGTGGCGCGCTGGTTCTGCTGGACGGCCGTCGCCGTACGGAAGGTGGTGCCGGCCTCGGTGGGGCCCGACCCGCCCTCGGAGGCGCTCGGGCTCGCCGACGGGTCGTCGGCCGCCGCGGTGCCCGCCGAGGTCAGCAGGGCGAGCCCGGCGAGCAGCGCACCCGCGAACGCACGTGTCGTACGCATCATCAGTTCGTCCTCCAGACAGCGACGCGCCAGCGCGAGATCCAGCCGAAGAGCAGGCCCGCGACGAGTCCGGTGAGGACCAGCACGCCCAGCAGCCACCAGCCGCGGCCGAGACCGAACGCGGCGGGATCCGCGGCGTCGTCCGGAGCGTCCACCAGGTCCACGGTCAGCTCGACCGGCATGCCGGGCGAGGTCTTCACCGAAGCGGGGGCCGAGAAGGAGTTGGCGACCTGGAGGCACACGGTCTCGGCGGCCGGCTTGTCATCGCTGTCCGTGCCGTCCACCTCCGCCTTCGGGTAGCGCAGGCCGGAGGAGATCGCGTCCGTACGGCCGGTGCCCGACTCCGAGCCCCGCACGATCTCCCGGCCGTGCACGGTCAGCGCGCGCAGCAGCACGCCGTAGTCGTCGTTCACGGCGCGGTCGGCGAAGACGCTGACCGACGCGCGCAGTTCCTGGCCGGGCAGCACATCGACCCGGTACCAGCGGTGCTCGCCGAACTTCTCGCGGTCGGTGTAGAGGCCGGGCTTGAGCTGCGGTGCCGAGGAGCAGCTGTCGGCGCCCTCGGTCGCCACGGGGGTGACCACGGGCTCGGCGGCCCGGTCGACCAACTGCTTGACCCGGCCGGAGAGTTCATCGGTGTGCTGGACCGCGGTGTACGTTCCGCCGGTGGCCTCGGCGATACAGGTCAGCTGTTCACGGATCTTCGCGTTGGGCACCAGGCCCAGGGTGTCGATGACGAGGTGGATGCCGCGGGCCGCGATGTCACGTGCGACCTCGCACGGGTCGAGCGGGCCGCAGGTGTCCTCACCGTCACTGATCAGTACGATCCGGCGGGTGGAGTCACCGCCCTTGAGGTCGTCGGCGGCGCCCAGCAGGGCCGGGCCGATCGGGGTCCAGCCGGTGGGGGCCAGGGTGGCGACCGCGGTCTTCGCCTCGGTGCGGTCCAGCGGGCCGACCGGGTAGAGCTGCTTGGTGTCCTTGCAGCCGACCTTGCGGTCGTCGCCCGGGTAGTCGGCGCCGAGGGTCCGGATACCGAGCTCCACCTGCTCGGGCACCGCGTCCAGAACCTCGTTGAACGCCTGCTTGGCGGCTGTCATCCGGGACTGGCCGTCGATGTCACGGGTTCGCATGGAGCCGCTGACGTCGAGCACCAGCTCGACCTTGGGGGAGGATTCGGCGGGGGCTTCGTCGGCGGCGGCGGGGAGTGCCGAACCGAGCCCGGCGGTCAGAGTGGCGAGCAGGATGCCCACCCCGACCGTCAGCCTTTTTCTTATGATCATCGCCGGATAGTAGTGAAGATCGCTTCGCTTGCCCAAACCGGTCCGGGGACGGCCGCGGGACCGTCAGAAACCGCTGAGCAGTGGGCCCGAGGCCCGGTTCAGCACCGAACCGATACGTTCCCAGGTAGCCAAGTCCCTTTCCATAGGCGGAAGTTGTGTGTCATCGCCGATTCTCCATCCGGCGGCGGTCGCGACCGGGTCGGTGCCGGTGGCCGCCGCCGCGGCCAGTGCGGCGGCGCCGATCGCGACCGGTTCGCCGACGCCGGGCACGATCACTGGACGGCCGGAGAGCCGTCGTACCGTCTGCACCCAGGTCCGCCCCTGCGCGCCGCCGCCGATCAGACGCAACGGCCGGGCGGCCACCTCGGTGTCGGCCGGGTCCAGGCCGCAGGCCCGCAGCAGTTCGTCGAGGGCGCGCAGTACGGTGACGACGGCGCCCTCGTAGGCCGCGCCGAGGAGTTGTTGCGGCGTGCTGTCGTGCCGGAGCCCGGTGAGCAGGCCGGAGGCGGTGGGCAGATCGGGGGTGCGCTCGCCGTCCAGGTAGGGCAGGAGCACCGCTTCGCCGCCGGGGGACGTGTCGTCGCGGCCGAGACCGAGCAGTTCGGCGATCTTGTCCACGGCGAGCGTGCAGTTGAGGGTGCAGGCCAGCGGGAGATACGTACCGTCCGCCGCGGCGAAGCCGGAGAGCGCCGGTGAGGCGGGCCGGGTCCGGGAGGCGGCGAAGACCGTGCCCGAGGTGCCGAGGCTGAGTACGGGGTGGTCGAGGAGCCCGGCGCCGCCCAGTCCGAGGCCGACGGCGGCGCTCATGTTGTCCCCGGTGCCGGCGGCAACGGCGGTCGTGGTGGGCAGCCCGAGCGCCTCGGCCGCATCGGCGGTCAGTGAGCCGACGCGGGTCGCGCCGGTGCGGGCCACCTCGGGCAGCAACACGGCGTCCAGGCCGAGGAGTTCGAGGAGTTCGGGGTCGTAGGCGCCGGTCGCGGTGGAGTACCAGCCGGTGCCGGAGGCGTCGCCGGGGTCGGTGGCGGCGGTGCCCGCGAGCCGTTCGGTGAGAAAGTCGTGGGGCAGGCGCACGGCGGCGGTCGCGGCGGCACTGTCAGGTTCGTTCTCCCGCAGCCACCGCCACTTCGCCGCGGTGACGGCGGCCACCGGCACCGATCCGGTCCGCGCGGTCCAGGCGTCCGGTCCGCCGAGCGCCTCGGTGAGCGCTGCGGCCTGCGGGGCGGAGCGGGTGTCGTTCCACAGCATCGCGGGGCGCACCGGGCGGCCCGACCGGTCGAGGGCGACCAGCCCGTGCTGCTGCCCGGCGACCGCGATGCCGGTCACGGCCGAAGGGGTGGCTCCGGATTCCGCGAGTCCGGTGGCCACGGCCCCGCGCAGGGCCTGCCACCACCCCTCCGGGTCGCTCTCGCGGGCCCCCGCCGTACCGCTGACGACATGTGGGGCGCGGCCGACGGCGAGCAGCCGGCCGCTCTCGGCGTCGACGAAGGCCGCCTTGGTGGACTGGGTGGAACTGTCCACACCGATGACGACGGTACGCGGCGGCATGGGGCCCTCATTCCTGTACTGCTTGCGGTGCGGGATTTAATCGTGCGCGAAACAAATTACGTCACCGAGGGCCCGCCCGACAGTGGCCCGTGGTGAGGGGTTACGAACCGGGAGCGGTCCGTGCATCATTAGTCATGGAACTGAACAAATAAGGCCCGGATACCTCGACCGGCCCTGGGCCCGACGGCACCGAAGGCGGCCAGAAGATGACGGAACGCTTCACGCCCACCCCCGACGACCGGTTCACCTTCGGACTCTGGACGGTGGGCTGGCAGGGGCGCGACCCGTTCGGCGACGCGACCCGCGCGCCGATCGACCCGGCCGAATCCGTGCGGCGTCTCGCGGAGCTCGGCGCGTACGGTGTGACATTCCATGACGACGACCTGATCCCGTTCGGTTCGACGGACACCGAGCGCGAAGGGATCGTGAAGCGTTTCCGGCAGGCGCTGGACGCGGCCGGGCTGGTCGTCCCCATGGCGACGACGAACCTCTTCACCCACCCGGTGTTCAAGGACGGCGCGTTCACCGCCAACGACCGCGACGTCCGCCGCTACGCGCTGCGCAAGACCCTCCGCAACATCGACCTCGCCGTCGAGCTGGGCGCCACCACCTATGTGGCCTGGGGCGGCCGCGAGGGCTCCGAGTCCGGCGCCGCCAAGGACATCAGGGTCGCCCTCGACCGTATGAAGGAAGCCTTCGACCTGCTCGGCGACCATGTCACCGAGCAGGGCTACGACCTGAGGTTCGCCATCGAGCCCAAGCCGAACGAGCCGCGCGGCGACATCCTGCTGCCGACCATCGGTCACGCCCTCGCCTTCATCGAGCGCCTGGAGCGCCCGGAGCTGGTCGGCGTCAACCCGGAGACCGGGCACGAGCAGATGGCCGGGCTGAACTTCCCGCACGGCATCGCGCAGGCGCTGTGGGCGGGCAAGCTCTTCCACATCGACCTGAACGGCCAGTCGGGCATCAAGTACGACCAGGACCTGCGCTTCGGCGTGGGCGATCTGCGTCAGGCGTTCTGGCTCGTCGACCTGTTGGAGACGGGCGGCTACGCGGGCCCGCGCCACTTCGACTTCAAGCCGCCGCGCACCGAGGACCTCGACGGCGTCTGGACGTCGGCCGCGGGCTGCATGCGCAACTACCTGATTCTCAAGGAGCGCGCCGCCGCGTTCCGTGCCGATCCCGCCGTGCGGGAGGCCCTGCGCGCGTCCCGGCTCGACGAACTGGCCCGCCCCACCGCCGAGGACGGCCTGGCCGGGCTGCTGGCCGACCGGTCCGCGTTCGAGGAGTTCGACGTGGACGCGGCCGCGGAACGGGGGATGGCGTTCGAGGCCCTGGACCAGCTGGCGATGGACCACCTGCTCGGGGTCCGCTGAGCCGGGGCGCGGCCCTGTCGTCGAACTGCCGTCGTCGCCCGGGGGCAGCCGTGCGGCAAACGGCAGTTGGACGACAGCCCTCGGCGTGGGCGCGGGACGCGGCGGCCGGACACCCGGCCGCCGCTGTCCGTTCAGCCGGCTCCGCCGGTCGTGTGGCCCGCGTACGCCACCGGGTCGGCCAGCACCTCCGTCAGCACCAGTGCCGCGGCGCCCCGTGCCGCGTCGCCCGCGACGGACGAGGAACGCAGCCGACCGCTGCCCGGGGACCAGAGCCCCGACACCACACGGCCGGTCAGCTCCTCGTCGGCGGGCGGCGAAAGCCACGGCATCAGGTTCCGGTAGATCCCACCGAGCACCACCGCGTCCGGGTCGAGCAGATTCACCGCCCCGGACAGCACCCGCCCCAGCATCCGGCCGGCCTCCGCGACCGCGGCCACCGCCCTCTCGTCCCCCGCGCGGGCACGCCGCTCCAGTTCGGCCACCCCGGCTCCGCCGCCCGGCTCCCCGACCCCGGCGGCCCGCAGGAGCGCCGTCTGACCCGCGTACTGCTCCAGACAGCCGTGTGAGCCGCACCGGCACTGCGGTCCCTCGGCGTCCACCACCACATGCCCGATCTCCCCGGCGAAGCCATGCGCCCCGCGCAGCAGTTCACCGCCGACGACCAGGGCGCCGCCGACACCGATCTCGCCCGTCAGATAGAGGAAGCTGCGGATCGCGTCGAGTCCGCCGAACCACAGCTCGGCCAACGCCGCCAGATTGGCCTCGTTCTCCGATCGCACCGGCAGCGCCGCGCCGCCGGGACGCGCGGCGGCGAGCGCGGCGGCGAAGAGCTCATCGGCCGGAACCCGGTTCCAGCCCAGGTTGGGCGCCTGGCGCACCGTACCGCCGGAGACCAGTCCGGGCAGCGCGAGCGTCACTCCCACCGGGAACAACTCCTGCTCACGTGCCGAGTCCAGAGTGCGCGCGGCGAACCCGGCCGCCCGCTCCAGGACCTCGGCCGGTGGCGCGCCACGATGGTCGAGGTGCTCGGTCAGCCGCACCCGTCCGGTGCCCGCCAGGTCGACGACGCACACCGAGACGTAGTCGACGTTGACCTCCACACCGAGCCCGGCGGGCCCGGTGCGCGCCACCTTGAGCGCCGTCCCGGGGCGGCCCGCCTGCCCGCTGAAGGTCTTGCCGGACTCGGTGAGAAATCCGATGCCGAGCAACTGCTCGACGAGCGAGGACACCGCGGCCCGGGTCAGACCCACCCGTGCGGCGACCGTGGCCCTGGTCGCCCCGCCCTCGGCCTCGTCGCGGACGGCCCGCAGCACCAGGCTGAGGTTGCTCCGGCGCACGGTGTCCTTGTCGGCCTTGGGCCCCAGCGGTGTGACGTTGCTCTTCATGTCGGAGCCGAGCCTATGCGATCCCCTGCGCGACCCGGCGCGCCGGAACCTCCGGCCGCGCGGGTACCGGGACCGGCCGGAGGACGGCCCGTTCGAGGGGGCGGCTACCCGCCGCGAACGGACCGTCGGGGAGAGCGGGCCCGCGCCACTCAGGCCTTCGCGCCGCGCTCCTTCAGCATGTCCGCCATGAGAGCGATCTCCGACTGCTGGCCCCGCACCATGCCCGCCGCCAGGTTCCGGATCGCATCCGTGCCGGCGGAGTCGGCCGCGGCCTGAGCCATCTCGGCGCCGGCCTGATGGTGCGAGGTCATCAGCTTCAGGAACAGCACCTCGGCGTCCTTGCCCTTCGCCGCCCGCAGCCTGTCGAGTTCGGTGTCGGTCGCCATGCCGGGCATCAGCGAACCGTCGCCCCTCGGTGTGAAGGCGTGACCCATCCACTCCATGGGCGGAGCGGAGGAGGACTTCGCCCGGCCCCACATCTCCAGCCAGCCGAGCATCATGCCGCGCTGGTTGGCCTGTGTGTTGATGATGTCGTACGCGAGCCGGCGCACCGCCTCGTCGGACGTGCGGTCCCGGACGATGAACGACATCTCGACCGCCTGCTGATGGTGGATCGACATGTCACGGGCGAACCCGACATCGACCGAGGTGTCCGAGGGAGCCGCCGAGGCGGGGGCGGAACCCGCGGACGAGGACGGCCGTACGAGCGTGAGCACGACCAGGCCCAGCGCAACCAGCAGCACCACACCGCCGGCCAGCACCATGGGACGCGAGGAGCGGACCGCGGACCTCACTGGGCGACCCCACCCGTGCACGCCGCGCCCGGCTCCGGGGTCTGCGGGCCCTGCACGTACTTGGTGAAGAACTGCTCGACGCGCGCGTCGGCGGCGCCGGTCACCGTCACCTGCTTGCCCCAGGCACTGAGCATGAGCGGGGCGGCCTGGTCCTCGACCGGGCTCATCAGCGAGTAGGGCGTCGACTCGACCCGTTCACGGAGCTTCTCGATGTCGGCCGGCTTCGCCTTGCCCGTGTACGTGACCCAGACCGCGCCGTGCTCCAGGGAATGGACGGCGTTCTCCTTCGGTATCGCCTTGGTGTAGACGTCGGCGTTGCAGTTCATCCAGACCGGGTTGTGATCCCCGCCGACCGGCGGGTTCATCGGGTAGTCGACCTTCTTCCCGACATGGTCCTGGGTGAGCTTGTCCCAGGTCCGCTCGCCCTTCACCGGCGAGGACTTGGCCTCGACCTCGGCCTTTTCCTCGTCGTCGGCAGCGGACATCAGATAGCCGCCGCCCGCGACGAGGGCGGCGACCACGGCGACGGCAGCGGTGATGGTGATGATGCGGCTGCGCCGCTCACGGGCCCGCTCCTTGCGGCGGTTCTCCTCCAGCTTGGCGCGGCGTGCGGAGGCAGAGGTGTTCTGCTGTTCGGCGGATGCCATGGAGAGTCCTTCGGTTCAACAGAAGTGATGGAGTCGAGGGCATGCGAAGTCTGTTCCCCTGGGGCTCCGGGGAACAGGGCCTGCCTCTAGATCCGTTGAACCTGCAGACGGAGATGGCTGACTTCCCGCACGGCGTCGTTGGACGGGCCGCGGATGGAGGCCGCGCCGGTCAGCGGGGCGACAGGAGCGGTGACGTTCGTGCCGGTAAGGGCTGCGGGTGCGCTCTGGACCGGCAGCACGACCGGGGTCGAGTGCTCGGAGGGTCCGTGGCAGGAGCTGCTCATGCCCCGGTCCTCGGGGGAATCGGCCACCACGATCCGCGCGAGCGCCTGGTGCGTGGGTGTGATGGTCCGGGCGACGGTCGCCGACCGGGCGTCGGAGGCGTGCGCGGCCGGGGCTGTGATCGAACAGCACGAGACCATGGCGAAGAGCACGAACAGCCAGCCGGACACGGCCGACGCGCAGGCGCCCCGCGTTCGTCGGCGTGTCCCTTCGCTCGGCCCGGTCATCCCGCCATCGTACGCGGTGCGTGAAGTTTCAAGGAGGGGTCGAGGGGGTGGTTGCCGGGCGAATACCCCTCGCGCGATCGCCCGTGCGAGGGGGGAATCCGGGGTGTGCGGCAGCAGCAGGCCGATGGCTTCCGCCCCCGTGCGATCATGCGTCCATGCCGTACCTGGTGCCGCCCCACCTTCCCCCGGGGCGCCTCGCGGACTCCGCCCAACCGACTCTGGCCGTCGCCGACGACCTGCTTCTGCGGCCGTGGCGGCCGGAGGATGCCCCGGCGGTCGTCGCAGCCTTCTCCGATCCGGCGATCCAGCACTGGCATCTGCGCCGGGCCGACAGTGAGGACGAGGCGCGCGAGTGGATCGAGCAGTGGCAGCACGCCTGGTACAGCGAGACCGCGGCCCATTGGGCCGTCGTACGCCCCGGGGGAGCGGGCGACGGGACCGGGGAAGTGCTCGGCCGGGTCTCGCTGCGTTCCCTGGTACCGGAGACCGGACTGGCGGAATGTGCCTACTGGGTGTTGCCGGCCGCCCGAGGACGGGGCGTGGCGCCCCGGGCCGTCTCGGTGCTCGCACGCTGGGCCTTCGACGAGATCGGGTTCGAGCGGCTCGAACTCGTGCACTCCGTGCTGAACGAGGCGTCCTGCCGGGTGGCGGCCAAGACGGGCTTCGCGCTGGAGGGCACCCGGCGCCACTCCCATCTGCACGCCGACGGCTGGCACGACATGCATCTGCACGCCAGGCTCCGTGGGGACGGGGCGACCGGCCGACCGTGACGGATGCGGTGCCGGCCGTTCGCGTCGTCCCCGCGGGGCCGCGCTGCCCGGTCCCGCTCGACATCCACCTCGGTGAGCCGCGCGCACCGCTCGGTTCCGTCCACGGCCGTACCCGCCGGCCGGATCATCGCCCACGAGGGCCGGCCGGTCCGAGGCACACCGGACCGGTCAGCCGCGGTCGAGCGCGCGGTCGGTGAGGGAGCCCGCGCAGCCGGTGTACCGGGCCGGGTCGGTCAGTTCGCCCAGGTCGAGACCGGCGAGTTCGGGCTCCTCGTCGAGCACGTCGGCGAGCACGTCGGCCAGGTCGGTGGTCTCCGCGCGGGCCCGGTCGGCGGCGCCGAGCAGGACTTCCTTGGCACGCTTGCGGCCGATCCGCTCGGCGAACACGGCGGCCAGCCGCTCCGAGACGATCAGCCCGTCGGTGAGCTGGAGGTTCTCCCGCATGGCGTACGGGACGACGCGCAGCGTGCCGGTGAGTCCGGCGGCGCGGTGCGCGGCCCCGCCGACCAGCCGCAGCAGTTCGCGCAGCGGCTCCCACTCGGCGTGCCAGGCCCCGGCGGGCCGCTCGTCCTCGGCGGCGAGCGAGCCGTACAGCGTCGCCGCCAGTCCGGGGGCACGACGGGCGGCTGCCGCGATCAGCGTGGCGTGCACCGGATGGGCCCCGTGCGTCATGGCGGACGGATCACCGCCCTGCCCCTCGGTGACCTCGCCGATCTCGGTACGGGACAGATTGAGCACATCGGCCGCCATCTTCCCGAGCGCACCTGCCGTGAACGCGAGCGCCCCCGCCAGATCGGCGATCGGGGTGCGCAATGAGTGCCACGGCAACAGAGGTTCGGCGAGACCGAGTTCACCCGCGTACGCCTGGACCAGAGGCAGTCCCGGGGCGATCCCGTCGACGTCCTCGGTGGGCGCGTACGCCTCGAAGGCGGCCAATGTGCCCGCCATGCCGCCGAGTTGTACGGGGAGCGACTCCCGAACGGCCGAGAGCCGGTCCCTCGCGTCGAGGACCAGCGACCGCCACCCCGCCGCCTTGAGCCCGAAGGTGGTCGGTACGGCGTGCTGGGTGAGCGTCCGGCCGGCCATCGGGGTGTTGCGGTGCGCGGTGGCGAGCCGCGCCACCGCGTCCGCGGTCCGTGCCAGGTCGTCGAGGAGTGGGGCCAGGGTCCGCGCGGCGACGAGCATCGCTGCCGTGTCGAGGATGTCCTGGCTGGTCGCGCCCCGGTGCACATAGGGCCGGACGTCCGGCTCCACCGCGGCGGCGAGGGCCATGGCCACCGGGACGACCGGATCGCCGCCCGCGCGGGCGCGCAGCGCCAGGTCCCGTACGTCGAAGCGGCTCACGTCGGCCGCCGCCGAGGTCACCGCGGGCCCCGCCTCCGCGGGGGCGAGTCCGCATGCGGCCTGGGCGCGGGTGAGCGCAGCCTCGGCGTCGAGCATCGCCTGCAGAAGGGCACTGTCGCCGGTGGCCGTCTCGGCGGGGGTGCCGGCCCGCCCGGGGGCGAGCAGTCCGGCGTCGCTCTCGTACATCGGCTGAACTCCAGGGGACCCGGGGCCGCTCGGCCCTAGCCTTCGCTGCCGGTCCGGTGGATGCCGAACACCGCACCCTGCGGGTCGCGGACGACCGCGATCCGCGGCCCGTCGGGGATGTCCTTCGGCGGCATCAGCAGTTCGCCACCGGCCCCCTGGGCCGTGGCGGCCGTCGTGTCGACATCGGTCACGGCGAAGTACGGCAGCCAGTTCGGCGGCGCCTCCGGAGGGAACCTGTCGTCCATGATCAGCATCCCGCCGAAGTCCTCACCGGCCACGCCCCACTGCGTGTACTGATCGGACGCGGTGTTCACCGTCCACCCGAAGACCGCGGGATAGAAAGCGAGCGCCGGGTCGGCCTCACGGGTGACGAGTTCCACCCAGCCGAGTGCGCCCGGGTCGTTCAGCCGCTCGGCACCGGCGAAGGCACGCTTCTGCCACAGCGAGAACACCGCGCCGGACGGATCGGCGACGACCGCGAACCTGCCCTGGTCGAACACGTCCATCGGGCCGACGAGCAGCGAGCCGCCCGCCGACGTCACCCGCTCGACCGTGGCGTCCGTGTCCTCGGTGGCGAACGAGACCGTCCAGGCGGGCGGCCGGCCCGGCTGGTAGATCGGGCTGAGCGCGGCCACCCGCGCGTCACCGAGGCGCGCCATGGTGTAGCCGCCGGCCTCCTTCCGCGGATCGGTCTCGGAGCGCCAGCCGAACAGGGCCGCGTAGAACGACTTCGCGGCCGGGATGTCGGAGGTGCTCAGCTCGATCCAGCAGGGGCCGCCGGTTACCGGTTCGGTGAGCTTCATTCGGGTTCCTCCGTGATGGCGTCGGTGCATGCAATGCGTACGCGTGCGCGAACTTGCCTATCCGTGCGCAGTCGAACGCTATGACCTCGTGCCGGAAGCGGCCATCGGGGAAAGATGTTTTACGGGTGTAATACCTGCTAAAGTGTTTGGGTGAGTGAGGCAACTACCTGGTCCCGGCAGCCCGCCGTCCGCAGACTCCCGCTGGCAGCCCCGCTGCGTCTCGCCCGGCCCTCGGACATGTGGTTCAAACCGGCACTGAGCGTGGTCATCGCCACCGCCGTACCGGATCTGCTGCTCTTCGCCGTCGACCGGCTCGACCTCGTGATGTACACGATGGCCGGTTCGCTCTGCGCGCTGTACGGCCACAACCTGCCGTACGCCCGCCGCGCCAGGGCCGTCGCGGGAGTCGTCCTCGCCATGGTCATCGGCATGGCGATATCCCTGGTCACGGCCTCTCTCACCGGGTCGACCGCCGTGCTGATCGCGGTCGGGGCCCTGCTCGCGGCCGGGCAGAAGACGCTCTGCGACGCCACCCGCATCGGACCGCCCGGACCGGTGATCTTCACCTTCGTCACCTCCGCCGCGCTCTTCGCCCCACAGCGTCTCGGTGAGGTGCCCGGCCATCTCGCACTGACCCTGGCCGCCGGCGTGATCGCCTGGCTGGTCACGGCCGGCCCCGCACTCCTGCGCAGGGAAGGCCCGGAGCGACGGGCGACGGCCCGCGCCCTCGACGCCGCCGCGGCATACCTCGCCGACCCCGGTCACCGCACCCGGCACGCCGCGGCCGCCGCCGTGCACGGGGCCTGGCAGACCCTGCTCGCCGCCGGACGCCCCACGCCCGCACGCCGGGCTCTCGAACGCCTCGTGGTCCGTGCCGAAGCCGCCCTCGCCTCGGTCACCCCCGGCGCTTCCCCGCTCGTCCCCGCTCCCGACCCCGACCGGCTCCGCGCCTGGGCCCGGCAGACCCGCGCCCGCGGCCCCGTCCCCACCCCGCCGGCCGCCCCCGGTACGTCCGAGGAACTGTTCGGCATCGATGCCGAACGGGCCGCCCGGCACAGTGGAAGCCGCCGCGACGCCCGCCGCGCCCTGCTCCGCAGCCTCGCCCCGGGCTCCCCGCTGCTGCCCATCGGCGCCCGCGCACTCATCGGCTGCGCCCTGGCCGGATACGTCTCCCAGGCGGTCGGCGTCGGCCGCCCCTACTGGGCGATCGTCACCGCCGCCTCCCTGTACCAGGCGAACGTGACACTGTCCTGGAACCGGGCCCTCCAGCGCACCCTCGGCAATCTGCTCGGCGTCCTCGTCTTCGCTGCCGTCCTCCCGGTCAGCCGCACCGGACCGCTGGCCCTCATCGGCTGCTGCCTGTTCTTCGGATTCGCGGCCGAGGCCCTGATCACCCGCAACTACTGGCTCGGCTCCGTCGCCGTCACCCCGATGGCGCTGCTGGTCCTGGAATTCGGCGGCACCCACCCGGCGGGTGAACTCATCGGCGACCGGGTCCTGGACACCGTCATCGGCGCCGGGGCGGGCATCCTCGCCGCCATGCTGGTGACCAACCGCCGGGCCGCAGGGCGCCTGGAGAAGGCCCTGGCCGCCACCGACCTGGCCCGTGCCCACGCCGTACAGACGCTGGCCGCCCCCCGGCCCACGCCCGCCGCACTCGACGCCGCCCACCGCCGGCTGACCGGTTCGCTCGTCGAACTGCGCGAGGCGGACGACACCGCGGCGGGCGAATGGTGGCAGCGCGCCCTGCCCCAGGAGCAGGTCCTCGCCGCCGAGCAGGCCGGACACCGTACGCTCGCCGCTACAGCAACACGGCGGGGGTCGATGGCCCGCGCCCCGGAGAACGGAGCGGTGTGACCGACGACATCGTCGCCTCGGTGGTACGGCAGTGGCAGGCCGTCAACCCGGAGCTGGACACCGGACCGATGGAACTCATCGGCCGCATCAACCGCTGCGCGGCCCTGCTCCAGCAGGCGGAGGACGCCCCGCTGCGCGCCGCGGGCCTGACCCGTGCCGAGTTCGACCTGCTCGGTGCCGTACGCCGCACCGACCGCGAACTCACCCCCGGCGAACTGGCCAGGGAGACCTTCTCGTCCGGCGCCGCGGTCACCAAGCGCCTGCGGGTCCTCCAGGAGCGGGGTCTGGTCGACCGCCGCAGCGACGACCGCGACCGCCGCGTCAACCACATCCGCCTCACCGAGCAGGGCCGCGAGCTGGTGGACATGCTGCTGCCCCGGCAGCTCGCGTACGAACGCACGGTGCTGTCCGGCCTCGACGAGCAGTCCCGTACTCGGCTCAGCGCCCAGCTCAGCGAGTTGCTGGTGCAGTTGGAGGGACGGATCGGCGGCGTCCGGCGCTGAACCGGGGCGGGTGTGCGGGGCCGTCCCGGCAGCGCGGGAAAAAATGCCGCGCGGACGCCGGTGCGCCGCTGCTAGCGTCCACCGCATGAAGCGCGCTGCCATGACGACGACGCCGGAGAGTGTCCCGGCGCGCTGACAGCTGTGCAGTGAGAAGCCCCGGGGCGAGTGCCCCGGGGCTTCGTCCTGCGGTCACCCGCCCGACGACCGCGAGGAGACCGCCATGCACGACCACCGCAAGCTCGGCCGCGAGCTGGGCCTGTTCGACACCGACCCGCTGATCGGCGCGGGACTGCCGTACTGGCTGCCCGACGGCGCTGCCGTGCGTCACACCCTGGAGGAGTACATCCGCACCGCCGAACAGCGGGCGGGCTACCGGCATGTGTACTCGCCGGTGCTCGGCAAACGGGAGCTGTACGAGATCTCCGGGCACTGGTCGCACTACAGCGACGACATGTTCCCGCCGATGGACCTGGGCGGGGAGCAGGTGGTGCTGCGGCCCAGCCTGTGTCCGCACCACGCGGTCGTCTACCGCTCCCGTTCGCACAGCTACCGTGAACTGCCGCTGCGTATGGCCGAGCTGGGCGGCATGTACCGCTCCGAACTCTCCGGAGTACTCGGCGGACTGACCCGGGTGCGTTCCATCCAGCTGAACGACGCGCACATCTTCTGCACCCCGGACCAGGTGGCCGAGGAGGCGCGGGCCGCGCTGGAGCTGATCGGCGGGGCGTACCGGGCGCTGGGCATCAGCGCGGCCCGCTACCGGCTCTCCCTCCCGGGCCCGGGCGGCAAGTACGTCGACGACCCCGGGATGTGGCAGCGGTCCACCGCTCTGCTGACCGAGGTCCTCGACCGCTCGGGAGTGGCCTACGAGGCGGCCGAGGGCGAGGCCGCGTTCTACGGCCCCAAGATCGATGTCCAGGTCGCCGACGGCGCGGGCCGGGAGTCCACCCTGTCCACCGTCCAGATCGACTTCCACCAGCCGGTCCGGTTCGCATTGCACTACATCGGTGCCGACGGAGCGAAACACCGGCCCGTCATGGTCCATCGCAGCATCATCGGCAGCGTGGAGCGGGCCGTCGCCCATCTGATCGAGGCGCACGGCGGGGCCCTCCCCGCCTGGCTCGCCCCCACTCAGCTGGCGATCCTCCCGGTCTCGGGCGCCGAACTGCCAAGGGCCGAGGCGTTCGCCCGGCAGTGCGCCGGCCTGGGGCTGCGGGCCGGGATCGCCGGACCGGAACGCGGCACCCTGAGCGCCCGCATCCGGGAAGCCCGCCTGGTGCCCGGCCAGGCGGTCATCGGGGCCAGGGAAGCGGCCGAGGGGCAGGTGGCCCTGCGCCTGCGCGACGGAACCCGGCTCGATCCGCGGCCCGCGGACGAGGTTCTCGCCCGGATCGCCGCGCTGGTGGACGCGCACAGCATCGAGTTCCGGGCGTAGGAGAGGCGAAAACGGCAGCGGACCGCCCGAGCACGGTGGTCCGCTGCCACCTCCCGATCGCAGGGACCGTTCAGGCCGTGCTCAACAGTGTGGCGGACAGGCTGAGTTCCCCGGCGCGCCGGGCGAGAGCCGCGTCGTCGCTGCGGTCTGCGGGTACCGAGGCCATCAGGGCGAGCCGGTCGCGCCGGCTCGAACCGGCAATGCATTGGCCGGTCACGTCGGATGGCGCCGCCTCCTCCGCAACCACCGTACGTGATCGGCGGGTTGGCCCGACCTGATGTCGTGACGGACTCGGACGCCGTCCCGCTCTCCGGTGCGGACGCCCCTTCGCCTCGTCGGATCGCGCCTGGTGTCACTCCCTGTGCGCGCGTGACGGCGGTGTGTGCAAAAACTCGTGAGTGTATTACCGCTGGAGCGCTCGCGCAGGGGGTTGGGTGAATATGCCGAAGCACTGATTCGATCTGACTAAGCTCACGCGCAGTGAAGTCGAGTTGATGTGAATTCGAGCGCTTGTTCCCGACTGCCCTGCAAGCGTGTATACCTCCCGAATCAACCGCCAGAGGTCCTAGATGGTTCGTGTTGAATCACCGCCGATCGACCGAGAAGCCTCCGTCGCTCGTGCCGTGTTGCTGCCCGTGCTCCTGATGGGTGGCGCCACCGCAGCCGCGGTGGCCATGGTTTCCGCGGCCGCCCGCATACCAGTCGTATGGTGCGGCGCCGTCGCCACCGTCGTGGTCGTCGCGCTGAGCGTCCAGCTCGCCCGCCGGGCGCGCGACCTGCGCAGCCAGCGCGCGGTGTACGAAAGGCGCTTCGCCGATCTGGAGCGGCGCATCGCCTCCCACGACGACGAGACCGTGCGGATCAGCAAGGAACTCCTGCCGGCCGCCATCCACCGGTTGCGCGTGGGGAATTCGCCCGAAGAGGTGCTCCGCGACGTCGTCGACGCGGACGAGCTGTACCGCGATCTCCCCGACGCCCAGCGCACCCTCGTCTACACGGTGCTGAACATCATCGACAACGAAGAGGCGATGCGTGACTCCGCGCAACGCGCCTTCGTCAACGTCGCCCGGCGCGTCCAGGCGATCGTCCACCGCCAGGCGAGCGAACTGCGCGAGATGGAGGAGCACCACGGGCGCAACCCCGACGTCTTCGACGACCTGCTCCGCATCGACCACGGCACCGCGCTGATCGGCCGCCTGGCCGACTCCATCGCGGTACTCGGCGGCGCCCGGCCCAGCCGCCAGTGGCCCAAGCCCGTACCGCTGTTCAGCGTGCTGCGCGGTGCCATGTCGCGGATCCTGGAATACCCCCGCGTCGATCTGCACTCGATCGCCAAGGTCGCCATCATCGGCACCGCCGTCGAGCCGCTCATCCACGCCTGCGCCGAACTGCTCGACAACGCCACCCGCTACTCGCCCCCGCAGACCCGGGTGCACGTCACCGCCGTCGAGGTGCAGACCGGCATCGCCATCGAGATCGAGGACGGCGGCGTCTCGCTCAGCGAGGAGGCCCGCTCGCGGGCCGAGAACATGCTCGCCAGGGCCCAGGCCGGCTCCAACATGAACGACCTCGGCGAGTCCCCACGCCTCGGCATGGCCGTCGTCGGCCGGCTCTCGCGGATGTACGACCTCCAGGTCTCGCTGCGGCAGTCCGCGTACGGCGGTGTCCGAGCCGTGCTCATCGTGCCCCGCGCCATGATCACCACCGGGCCCGCTCCCGGGATCGCGCACGGCATCGGCGCCACGTCGAGGCCCACCAGCGACATCGACCAGGAGGCCATGAAGCACGTCGTGCCGGCCCGCCGCAAGCCCCGTACCCCCGTGGCCCAGCGACCCGCCACCGGTCCGGTCGCACCCGTCACCCGGCCGGTCGTTCCCGCGACCGCCATGGAGGACGACGTCCCCGTGGTGACCGAGTGGACCGCGGGCGGGCTGCCGCAGCGCCGCAGTCGCGGCCGGGCGCCCCTGGGTTCGCACAACCTTCCGGCCCAGCCCGCCGACCCCACCGCAGGCCAGCGCAACGGCTACACCAACGGCCACACCAACGGTCATGGACCCGGCGGACCCGGCGGCAAGGAGCAGCCTCCCGGACTCTGGCTGGAGGCCTTCACCAACGCGGTCAACGGTGTGCCGCAGGACCCGAAGACCGACGAAGACTCTGACGATGCGTGGGACAAGGGAGACCTGAAGTGATCCAGCAGCGGGGAAACATGGACTGGATGCTCAAGGAACTGGCCGACGACGTACCGGACATTCACCAGATCGTGGTGCTCTCCGCCGACGGTCTGCGTATCGCCCGGCACGGCGGCGATCCCGATGTCGCCGACCGTCTCGCGGCGGCCTGCGCCGGGCTGCAGAGCCTGGCCGCCGCGGTCGCCTCCGAAATCCCCTACAGCGACGGCGTCATGCGACTGGTCGTCATCGAAGTCACCGGCGGCTTCTTCTACTTGATGGCCGCCGGAACGGGCGCGTACCTCGCGGTCCTCGCCGGCGAGACGGTCGACGCGGGGCTCGTCGGATCGCGGATGCGCGACATGGTCGTCAGGATCGGTGCCCATCTGACGAGTCCGCCCCGGCACGACGGGCAGGCCGGATGAACTCTCCCCGAAGAGAACGCCGAAAGGCCGATCCGGCACTGAGCGATCCGGAACGGCTGTATGTGATCACCGGCGATCCCGACGGCAGCGAGCGGGCACAGCTCGACCTGGTCACGATGATCGTCGCGCAGGCACAGCCGACGCCGACGGTCCAGCCCGAGCAGGCCGTGATCCTGCGGCTGTGCCAGGCGCCGTTATCCGTCGCCGAGATCTCGGCATACCTCGGTCTGCCCTTCAGCGTGGTGACCTCGCTCCTCACCGAACTCCTCGCTGCCGGGCTCATCGAATCGCGCGCGCCCCTCGTCCGCGCCACTCTCCCGGACAGGTCCCTTCTCGAAGCGGTGATGCATGGACTTCAGAAGCTCTGACACGATCACCGGCCCCCGGCGCGAGGACGTCCTTCCCACCACGGCGACAGCCGCGGTGAAGGTCGTGATCGTCGGCGGGTTCGGGGTCGGCAAGACGACCATGGTCGGTTCCGTCAGCGAGATCCGGCCGCTGACCACCGAGGAGACCATGACCCAGGCCGGTGTCGGCGTGGACGACAACTACGGGGTGGAGAGCAAGACCGCCACCACCGTCGCCATGGACTTCGGCCGGATCTCCATCAGCAAGGAGCTGATCCTCTATCTGTTCGGCACCCCGGGCCAGGAACGCTTCTGGTTCCTGTGGAACGGCCTGTTCGAAGGTGCCCTCGGCGCGGTGGTCCTCATCGACACCCGGCGTCTCGAAGTCAGCTTCGACGTCATCGGGAGACTGGAGGAGCGCGGCGTGCCGTTCGTCGTCGCCATCAACACCTTCCCCGGCGCCCCGAAACACCCCGTCGAGGCGCTGCGGAGCGCCCTGGACCTCCCCGAGGAGGTCCCGATGATCGACTGCGACGCCCGACTGCGCGGCTCCAGCCGCGACGTGCTGATGACCCTGATGCGCTATCTGCACAGTCTGGCCCTCCCGCTCGCCTGACCGCAGTACCAACCCCCCGCGCGCATCCCCATCAGTCCGGTACTTGGAAGCCTGATCCCTGGAGCGATCGTGACAACCCCATTCCACTACGAGCCCGGAGCGGCCCAGGGGCCGGTTCCGCCCCCCGAGTGCCCGGCCCACGGCCTCGGCATCGGCCCCGGCGGACTGCGCCGGTTCTACGGCCCGGAAGCCGAGCGGGACCCCCACGGGCTCTACGACAAGCTGCGAGCCGAACACGGCACCGTGGCCCCCGTGCTGCTCCACGGGGACGTGCCCGCCTGGCTGGTCCTCGGGCACAGCGAGAACCTGCACATGACCCGCACGCCCTCACAGTTCTCCCGCGACTCCCGGCGGTGGCGGGCCCTGCAGGACGGCAGCGTCGCCCCGGACCACCCGCTGGCCCCGATCTTCACCTGGCAGCCGATGTGTGCGTTCGCCGACGGCGCCACCCATGAACGCCTGCGCGGCGCTGTCACCGACAGCATGGGCCGGATCGACACCCGCGGCGTCCGCCGCCACGTCAACCGCTACAGCAACCGGCTCGTCAACGACTTCTGCCAGCAGGGCCGTGTCGACCTGGTCAGCCAGTTCGCCGAGCGGCTGCCGATGATGGTGATGTGCGCGATCATCGGCATGCCCGAGGAGTACAACGACCGGATGGTCCAGGCCGCCCGCGACATGACCCGGGGCACGGCGACCGCCGTCGCGAGCAACGCCTATGTGGTCGACGTGCTGTCCCGGCTCGTCCAGCGCCGCCGGCGCGAACCCGCGGACGACTTCGCCACCTGGCTCGTCGAGCATCCCGCCGGGCTGAACGACCAGGAGGTCAGCGAGCACCTCAGGCTGATCCTCATCGCCTCCTACGAGGCGACCGTCAACCTGATCGCCAATGTCCTGCGCATGGTGCTCACCGACCCGCGCTTCCGGGCCAGGCTCAGCGGCGGGCACATGACAGTGCCCGAGGCGGTCGAGCAGACGCTGTGGGACGAGCCGCCGTATACTGCGGTCTTCGGCCGATGGGCGGTGGGTGACACCGAGCTCGGGGGGAAGCAGATCAAGGCGGGCGACGCGTTGATCGTCGGCATCGCACCGGCCAACACCGACCCGGTGGTCCGACCCGATCTGACCGCCGACATGGCGGGCAACCGTGCCCACCTCGCGTTCAGCGGCGGCCCCCACGAATGCCCCGGCCAGGACATCGGACGCGCCATCGCGGACGTCGGTGTCGACGCCCTGCTGATGCGGCTGCCCGACCTCGAACTCGCCGTCGAGGAGAGCGAGCTGAGCTGGATCGGCAACATCATGAGCAGGCACCTGGTGGAGCTCCCGGCGGACTTCGCCGCGCGCGCCCCGCAGGACGACAAGGAACCGCCGTCCATGGGGAGGCCCAACCCGCCGCGCCAGGACTGGGAGGTGCAGGCGACGGTGCGGCACACCGCACCCACCCCCGGGCGTGCCCCGGCCGCCGCGCCCACGGGTGCGACGGCCACCGCTGTCGACGAGCCGGAGAGCGCGGCCTGCGCACCGTCCCCCGTCGGCCGGATCCCGCAGCAGCGCGGCGAGTCCGCGCCGGCACGGCTGTGGCGGGCCGTTTCGCGCTGGTGGGGCGGCAGCTGACCCGGCTCGGCGCGGAGTCGGGCCCGGCATCCGGCCCGGCGGTCATGGATCCTCCCGCCCGCGGCCGCCGGGCCGGGCGCATCGGGCGGTAGCCGCCGTCCGGGGTCGCTCGGCCCCGGACGGCTCCGGTCCCCGTACCATGCACAAGCGTGAAGCTGACAATTCTGGGCGGCGGCGGATTCCGGGTTCCACTCGTGTACGGGGCGCTGCTCGCCGACCACGCCGAAGGCCGCGTCACGGCGGTCACCCTCCACGACACCGACGCCGACCGGCTCGCCGCCGTGGCCCGGGTCCTCGGCGAACAGGCCGCCGGCGTACCGGACGCGCCCACCGTCACCGCCACCGCCGAACTCGACGAAGCACTGCGCGGCGCCGACTTCGTCTTCTCGGCGATCCGCGTCGGCGGCCTCGAAGGCCGGGCGGCAGACGAACGGGTGGCCCTCGACGAAGGCGTGCTCGGCCAGGAGACGGTCGGCGCCGGCGGCATCGCGTACGGCCTGCGCACCGTGCCGGTCGCCGTCGACCTCGCACAGCGCATCGCCCGGCTCGCGCCCGAGGCCTGGGTCATCAACTTCACCAACCCGGCCGGCCTGGTCACCGAGGCCATGTCCCGCCACCTGGGTGACCGGGTCATCGGCATCTGCGACTCGCCGGTGGGCCTCGGCCGCCGCCTCGCCCGGGTGCTCGGCGCCGACCCCGACCGGGCCCGGGTCGACTACGTCGGGCTCAACCACCTGGGGTGGGTCCGCGGACTGTACGTCGACGGCCGGGACGAACTCCCCAGGCTGCTCGCGGACCCGGAACTCCTCGGCTCCTTCGAGGAGGGCAGGCTCTTCGGCACCGACTGGCTGCGGTCGCTGGGCGCCGTCCCCAACGAGTACCTGCACTACTACTACTTCAACCGGGAAGCGGTACGCGCCTGCCAGGACGCCGAACGGACCCGCGGTGCCTTCCTCCGCGAACAGCAGGAGGGCTTCTACGCCCGGATGAAGGACCCCGCCACCCCCGCCCTGTCCACCTGGGACCGCACGCGCGCCGAGCGCGAGGCCACCTACATGTCGGAGAACAGGGAGGTCGCGGGGGTCGGCGAGCGGGACGAGAGCGATCTGGAGTCCGGTGGCTACGAGCAGGTGGCGCTCGCCCTCATGCGGGCCGTCGCCCGCAACGAACGGACCTCGCTCATCCTCAACGTCCGCAACCGCACCACGCTTTCGGTGCTCGACCCGGACGCCGTGATCGAGGTGCCGTGCCTGGTCGACGCCAACGGCGCCCATCCCGTCGCCGCCGACCCGCTTCCGTACCACGCCGTCGGACTGGTCACCGCGGTGAAGGCCGTCGAGCGCGCGGTACTGGAGGCGGCGGGGAGCGGCTCCCGGGCCGCCGCCGTGAAGGCCTTCGCACTGCACCCGCTGGTCGACTCGGTGACCGTGGCCGGCCGCCTCGTCGACGGGTACATCAAGGTCCATCCCGGTCTCGCCTACCTGCACCGGCCCTGACGTCCCTCAGGCCTCGGACCCCGCTCCGCAGGAGCGGAGTTCACTGCTGACCAGGAGGTGGAGCTGGGCCGCCAGCCACGCCCCGGAACGGGCGGCGAGGGCCTCCCCGTCCGGCATGGTCCCGTCGTCCAGGGTCTCGGTGAAGGCGCGCAGCAGGGCCGCGGCACGAGTCAGGCCGGTACGGGAGAGTGCGGTCGCCGCTTCGTCGATCCGGGCGCGGGCGGGGACGTTCAGATGGCGCAGCCCGCTGTGCGGCACCGCCGACATGGCGGACATCGCCTCGTCCAGCGCCGCCGTCAGCGGCTCGGACGGGCGTCGCCCCACCGCCGCCAGTGCCGTGGAACCGTCGCCTGCGGCGAGATCGGGCACGACCGTCCCCGCCGGGGTGAGCACCGCGAGCGGATCGATCCGGACTCCACCGCCGGACCGGTACAGCGAACCGCTGATGTGTGTGGCGCCGCCCTTCAGAGCGTCGGCCAGGGCGTCCAGCGCGCCGGGGCACTGCGGCCGGTACTCCGACGTCACCAGCGCCCGTGTCCCCGCCGCGTCGTGCACCACGGCTTCCAGGCGCTGCTCAGCGGGGTCGTAACCGACGTTCTCCACCTCTGACAGCGCGACGACATGGACCGCCTCCGCCTCGACCCGAGGCCGGATCAGCCGGGGCGGCCTGCCGTCCCAGCCCGACACCAGGGCGGTCAGATCCGGTACCAGCAACGGGTGGGGAAGCTCCGTCCAGGCGGCGCCGACGGGGGTGATGGTCGTCGTGCCGAGCCTGCCCCGGGCGACCGCCAGCGCGCGGCTCGGAGTGCGCCGGACGCTCTCACTGACCAGGGTTCCGGTGGCCAACGAGCCCAGCGGTGTGGCCAGGACACGACGGGTGGCCAGCTGATGGGCGGAGAGCTCCTTGCCCTCGGGGGCCGTCCAGGTCTTGCGCAGCACGAGGACGGTGCCCGCGCCGGGGTGGGCGAAGTACACCTCGGAGACCAGGGACTGCGCGGTGCCGTGGACGCGGCAGCCGAGCGAGACGAGCCGGACCCGGCGCAGCGGGGTGTCCCCGGCCTCGCGGGTGCCGAGCACACCGGGATGCGCGGCGGCCCGTCGCCGGGCGTGCAGCTCGGTGAGCAGAGCGGCGACCGACTCCGGACGGTAGTGGGCGGTGCGGTCGGCGTACGCCGTGAGCTGGTCCGTCAGCTCGGCGAGCGCGCCCGCCGGCCAGTGCATCGATGCGGCGGCCAGCGCGGCACCGGCGCGCGCCAGGGCTCCACCGTGCACCGGCCCGACGTGGGCCACGCCCTCCGCCAGCAGCTCGTCCGCCAGCCCTATGGCCGCGTCGAGCGCGGGCAGGGCCGTGGCCGGTGCGGTGGGGCGGCCACCGACCTGGACAGGTACGGAACGCTCCTCGGCGTCCACGGCGTCGGCGGCCCGGAACGCCCATACCGCGAGCGCCACCACCTCGCCGCGCAGAGCGGCCGCCGCGTCCGTCAACGCGTAGGCGATCTCACCGGGGACCGGGAAACGCACCGCGCAGGTGGGGAGCTCGACCCGGGGCTCGGGGTGATCGGGGGAGGGGCGGTGCACCACGGCGGCGTAGCCCCGCTCGAAGGTGCGTCGGGCCGCGGCGAGGGGGCGGGCGCCGACGGCCTCGGTCAGAGCCGCGTCGTCGGTGCCACCGGGCGACCAGTCGGTGAACGTGGCGGGGGCGCTGTCCGGATCGGCCGCGGCACCCCGCTGATGGGCCAGCACCAGGGCGATGAGGTGGCGGCACACACCGGGTGCGGCGCAGGTGCAGTCGCCCTCGTCCAGACCGGTGCCGGGCGGCAGCGCCGCGGTGGTGCCGTCGGCGAAGCGGGCCCGCACCGTGGTGTCCGGATCGGTCGTGAGAGCGGGCACCGTCCCCGCGTCCAGCTCCTTCGTGGCGCGTTTGACCAGGCCGCGGTTGGCAAGTGCGGCGAGGGTCTCCGGGGTGAGGGCGAGCAGATCGGGCCGTACGGCGGTGCTGGTGCCTGCGTCGGTCATCGGCCCAGCCTCTCGGCCACGAACTCGGCGAGCCGGCCAGGCGTCATCGCTCCGACGTGCGCCCCGGCCGAGGCGAGCTGCCCGGCCGTCAGCCGGTCGTAGTCCGGCTCGGCGTCCTCGTCGAGCGCGGCCAGCCCCAGCACGGTCGAGCCCTGCTCCACCAGCCCCCGCACCGCCCGCACCAGCCGGTAGGCGTCGCCGCCCTCGTAGAAGTCGGTGATCAGCGCGACGATCGTGCGCCGGGGGTTCTCCACCAGGCCCGCGCCGTACTCCACGGCCCGCGCGATGTTGGTGCCACCGCCCAGCTGGACCCGCATCAGCAGCTCCACCGGATCGGTCACGTCGGCGGTGAGGTCCACCACCTGGGTGTCGAAGGCGACCAGGTGCGTCTTCAGGCCGGGCAGACCCCACAGGCACGCGGCGGTCACCGCGGAGTGGATGACTGATCCGGCCATCGAGCCCGACTGGTCGACCAGAAGGATCAGCTGCCACTGCGTCACATGGCGCCGGGTACGGGAGTGGAAGTGGGCGCGCTCGATGAGCAGGCGCCGCTCGGCGGGCTGGTAGTGGGCGAGGTTGGCCTTCACGGTCTGCTGGAAGTCGAAGTCCCTCGCCAGCGGGACCCGGCTCGGCCTGCGGGAGCGGGTGCCGTGGAACGCCCGGCGGATCTCCGGCCGGAGCCTGGCCAGGAGCTGCTTCACCACCGACTCGACGATGCGCCGGGCCAGCCGAAGCACCTGCGGGTTCATCAGGTGCTTGGTGCGCAGCACGGCACGGAGCAGGGTCTGGCTCGGCTCGACCCGCTCCAGCACCGCGGGGTCGGTGACGATCTCCTGGATCCCGTACTTCTCGACGGCATCGCGCTCCAGGCGCTCGATGGTCTCCTTCGGGAAGAGCCGGTGGATGTCGTCGAGCCAGTCGATCGCGGTCACCGCGGACGGGCCGTCGCCGCCCTCCCGGGAGGTGGTGCCGGAACGGCGCACCCCTCGCCGGGCGAGGTCGGGGTCGCGGCCGTAGAGCCAGTCGAGGGCGGCGTCGCGGCCGGCGTTGCCCGGCCCCAGCGGCCCGGTGTGGCGTTCGGCGGCGGAGCCGAGGACCAGCCGCCACCGCTCCAGGCCCGCGTCGGGAGCCGTGCCGGGCCCCTCTCCGGGCACGGGTCCCCGGCCGGGTGCTTGTTCGGGCGTGGTCATGGCGTGGCTTCCAGTTCGTAGCGGGCCAGCAGTCGGGACACGGACTTCTCCAGGGCGCGGGCACGGGCGATCAGCAACGGGTCCGCGGTGGTCCGCAGCAGGGAACGCGACGAGCCGCGCACCCCACGACGTTCCAGCAGGCGGCCGGCGATCCGGTCCCGCTCGCGCGGCGGGAAGAACGCGAAGGCCTGTCGCAGCGCGGGCAGCCCGGACAGGAACTCGTCGTCGGGCAGCGCGCAGACCAGGGCGTCCAGCACATCGATCAGCGATGTGGCGCCCTCGTCGCCGCCCACCGCGCCCGTCACCTCGTCGCGGGCGAGAGCGAACAGCCCGGCCAGCCAGTCGCCGAGCGCATCCGCACCGGCCCTCGCCACCGTACGCACCGCCTCGGCCGGGTCTCCGGATGCTCCCGGGACCTGCCCGAGGGAGCGGTGCATTCCGAACGCGGCCCCGCGCAGATCGATCGGTGCCTCGGGGTCACCCGCGATCCGCCAGGCGATACCAGCCGCGGTCTCCCGGGTCACGGAGAGCAACTCCGGTGCGTGCAGCACCGCGTCGCGCACCGCGACCACGGCCCGCAGCCGGGGGAAGTCCACCCCCGACGAGCCGCGCGCACCCTCCAGGAGCCACAGCAGCCGCTCCGTCGCCCCGTCGATCACGGTGCCGAGCAACGGACCGCGCGCCATGCCGAACACCCGGTCGTGCCGCCACAGCCCGAGCGCCGTGGCGAGCACCTCCCCGAGCGGACCGGCCATGGTCAACCCACTTACGCGGGCGGTGAGTTCGCCCAGCAGCTGGTCCGAGAGACCGTTCATCCCGCACAGCACGGCGTCGAACAGCGCTTCCGCCAGGTGATCAGCCTCCGCCGAGCCGGCCCGCGTCCGCTCGGTGAGCGCGACAGCCGACGCCTCGGCCAGAGTCGCCCCGTACGCCCCCGCCTCCACCAGCGCGGCCTCGCGCCCCGCGACGGACCGCGCCTCCCAGCGTTCGGTGAACAGCGGGTCCACACCGTGCGCGGGACCGGCGGTCCGCTCATGGCCGGGGATCCCCAGCACCCGCAGCCGATGGAGCGTCCGGCTGCGTTCCAGAGCGGTGGCGTCCGTGAGATCGAGGCGGTACGTGGCCTCCGGACCGCCGTCCAGCGCCAGCCCGGCCAGTTGCGCCGCGACGTCGTGAACCAGGGGCGGCGACGGAGTACCGGGGTGGAGCCGCCCGGTGCGGTCGCCGCTGCAGGCCGCGACCATCTCGACCACCGCGGGATGGGCACCCGCCGTCACGGTGCCCCGGCCCGTCCAGGGCAGCGGGCGGTCCAGGTCGTCCGTGATCAGGGCGCCCGCCAGGCCGTCCAGCACATCGATTCTGGCGGGGCTCGGATGGCCGCGCAGCGCCGTGAGCCCCTGGGCCAGGCTCCGGGCAGCGATCAGATCGGCGGTGGACACCGGGAACTTCCGTGCCCGCAGCCGCTCGACGACCACCCGCAGCAAGTCGTTCGCCGCGGCCTCGGGACCCGTCTCCCACACCCGCTGGTAGTAGCCGGGCGACGGCATCCCCGACTGGTACCCGGCGAACGCGTCCAACTGCCGGAAGGAGTACGGCACGAGGAAACTCCCGGCCATGGAACCGCCCGGCGGGGCGGGCACCCGGGGCCAGCCGTCCTCGCCCCGCTCCCAGCCGTCGCCGCCCGTGCCGCCCGGCGCACCGGATCCGGCGAGCGCACGGAGCGCGGGCTGATGGAAGCCCCCGGTGACCACCAGAACCGGCCGGTCCCCGGCGGCGTCCACCGCCGCGCGCACCCACGCGGCCATGTACGTCTCCCGCGCCCGGTCGCCCGCGTCGGCCTCCGCGTCACCGCGGACCAGCGCGAAGTACGTGTCGAGCCGCTCGGCGAGACCCTCGTCCGGTTCCAGTGCCGCGGCAGGCAATTCTTGCCCGTCGAGGAGCGGCGTCCGGTGCGTGCTCTCGGCGTGCCGGCCGTGAGCCCTTGTACTGGACGTACTCGGGCTTTCGTCCGGTGCGGCGAGAGTGCGTGCCGGACGCCGCGACGGGGCGAACGCCGCCTGCCGCGGCACCAGCTCGAACAGGCGGTCCCACAGGGCGTCGGAGGAGTCCGCCGCGAAGTGCCGGCACAGCCGCTCCGTCGCCTCCGCATAGCGCGCCTCCGCGTCGGCGTAGCGGTTGGCGCGCTCGGCGAACGCCGGATGCCAGGCAGGCAGATCGATGAAGCGGACCTCCGCCCCGGCTGCCCGCCCCGCCCGCAGCGCGACCCACTCCGGCGAGTAGTCGCACAGCGGGGTCCAGGACGTCGCGGCCCGCTCCCCGTCGCGGTAGTGGCTGAACACCGCGACCGGCAGCTCGTGCCCGAGCAGCAGCTCGTCCAGCCGCCCGTTCATCTCGGCCGGGCCCTCGATGAGCACCTGGGCGGGCCGGAGCTCACCGATCGTCCGTTCGACCAGCCGTGCGCAGGCGGGGGAGTGGTGACGCACCCCCAGGAACACCGCGGACATCAGTCGGCCAGCAGATGGCGTGCGTCGTGCAGGGCCTTCCAGTGCGGACCGCGACGGTGCGGCACCTGCTGCTCCAGGTAGCGGCGCAACCGGGCCAGGTCCTCGGGGCTGTCCTTCGCCGCCGTACCGGCCAGACAGGCCACCACATCGGCGGCACTGCCGGGCTCGCCGCGCAGGAACCAGCCGCGCACCCCCACAGCATGGGCGACGGACACGGCCTCCGCCGTGCTCATCACCGCCGAGGGCCGGTCCGGGCCGGCACCGGACCCGCTCCGCTCACCGGCCCCCGAACGCAGCTCCCGGAACGTACCGACCAGGACCTCCAGCACATCCCGGTCCGGCGGCGGCTCCACTCCGGAGCGCCGCAGCAGGGTCGTCACCTCGGCCTCCACCAGGGCCAGTTCGGTGTCCAGGTCGGGGATCGGGAAGACCGTCTCGAAGTTGAACCGCCGCTTGAGGGCCGCGCTCATCTCGTTGACACCCCGGTCCCGGGTGTTGGCCGTGGCGATGACATTGAAGCCCTGCCGGGCGAAGACCATGCCGTCGGGCCCGGTCAGCTCGGGGATGGCCACCACCCGCTCGGAGAGCAGCGACAGCAGCGAGTCCTGCACCTCCAGCGGGCAGCGGGTGATCTCCTCGAACCGGACTGTTCTGCCCTCCGCCATGCCCCGCAGCATCGGGGCGGGGACGAGCGACCGGGTGGAGGGCCCCTCGGCGACCAGCAGCGCGTAGTTCCAGCCGTACTTGATCTGGTCCTCGGTGGTGGCCGCACCGCCCTGTACCGTCAGCGTCGAGTCCCCGCTGACCGCGGCCGCGATCAGTTCGGACAGCAGCGACTTGGCGGTGCCCGGCTCCCCGACGAGCATCAGCCCACGGCTCGTCGCCAGCGTCACCAGAGCGCGGTCCACCAGTGAAGGGTTGCCGACGAACTTCCGGCTGATGCCCGCCTCCACATCACCGATGACGAACCGGCGCGCGGCACGCAGACTCAGCTCCCAACCGGGCGGACGCGGATCGCGGTCGTCCGCCCGCAGGGCCGTCAGCTCCTCGGCGTACCGCACCTCGGCCGGGGGCCGCTGCACGGGTGCGGCGTCGCCGTCCGGTGTTCCGGTACGGATCTCGTCCCTCTTGGTCACGATGCGACGCCCTCGGTGAGTTCGGCCAGGTCGACGAGGAGTTCGGACAGGGTCACCGCGTCCAGGCCGGCGAACCGGAGCGAGTGGGTGCGCCGTGTCCAGTGGTCGTCGGGCTGGTTGTCGAGCCAGACCGTCTCCAGAACCTGCTCGGGGAACATGTCGACCACACCGACCGCGATGCCGGGGTCCAGCGCGATCACGAGATAGCAGTCGTCGCCCAGCCGCTTGGAGATCCAGCGCTCCACCCCTGCGTCCTGCGGGACACCACGCCGCCAGCCACGCCGCTCCAGCCCGAGTACCTTTCCGATCGGCACCTTGAGACCCTCGAACCGGGGGAGCCGGTACTGACCGGCCTCCTCCTCGGGCAGCGTGAGCACGGTGCGCCCGAGCTGCGGGAACGGCTGCAGGATCTCGTAGTCGGCGAACACCTCGGCCCAGGCGGTCAGTTCGTCGCCCAGGTGCAGCGGGTGCGCGAGCCACACGGTCGCGTCGCCGGGCAGGACGAAGACATCGTCCTCGACGTCGGCGAACGTACGGTCCTCCGCGACCCGGAACGCCGTGCGCGCCGCACCGTCCGTCCCGCTCAGCCACACCAGCCGGCGCACCAGGTGCCACAGCAGGGGATGGCCTACGAACAGCTCCTGGAACTCCTGGGCCGTCCAGGACCGTCCGGCCACCATCGCGGCCTCCAGTCGCCTCACCTGGTCCGAGGCGACCGTCCGGACGTCCTTCTTGAGCGCCATGAACCGCTTGCGTTCCGCGGGGGCGAGTTCCGCGTCGTCCCGGGCACCCGGCTTCGGGAGGTCCTTGCGACGCTTGCCGTCACCGTCCAGAACGTACGGCCGCAGCTGCTCGTCGAAACCGACCGTGAACGAACGGGTGCCGTAGTCGACGACGGTCGAGCCGTCCGCGTCCAGGCCGAAGTCCGGAACCAGACGGTCGGAGAGCTGCTCGCCGGTCAGCCCCAGCCCTGCGGCGACCTCGGCGATCTTCTCCTGGGCCCGCACCTTGAGCGCCTTGAACTTCACCCGCTGCGAGATGCCGTGGAGATGCAGAAGCGCGACATCGCTGCCGATGGACGCCAGCACGTCGAGCCCTTCCACCGCCCGGTGATGGGCCCCCTCACCGGGCCAGGCACGGATGATCGGCGTGAGCCGGCGGACCGTCCCGTCGTCACCCAGCAACCCCAGCGCGTGCAGGGCCCACGACTCCTTCGCGGGCATGTTCGCCAGCCGCCACTGCTCGAACAGGGCCCAGGCGAACTCGGCGAGCGAATCGGCCGTGGCCAATTCTGTCAGCGCGGCGATTCCCGGATACACCTCACCGGGCTTCGACAGCGCCAGCATCGTCAGGGCATGGCGCGCCGACTCCACCGGCAGCGCGCCGCCGGACCGGACCAGGATCTGCGGCAGCACCGAGGGCTCCGCCCAACCCGGCAGCACCGGCATCTTGGCCGGCAGCGCCCGCTCCAGCGGGTCCGCTGCCAGCAGCCCGTCCACCGTTGCCGCCGCCTCCGTGCCGTACGCCCGGGCGGCCTCGCGCACCACGGCGTCGCCGTGCACCGTGGCGATCAGTGTCAGCGCCTGCTCGGCGGAGCGCCGCGCGGCGCCCGCCTTGCCCACGGCGTCCGGCACCAGGAACGGGGCGGCCGCCACGCCGTGCCGTGCGAACCAGGAACGGGCGGTCGTCGCAGTGGACTTGAGCCGGACCGCCCAGTTGGCCATGTACCGGGCGACTTCGACATCGACGTACGGGAGCAGCAGCGGGGCGAGCGAACTCGGTTGCCGGGGAACGGCGCGCAGGAGCAACGGCAGCGCGGCCAGGCCGAAACGTGCGGCGACCGGCTTGAGCGTGTCCTCGGCGTCCCACAGGTCGGTCGGATCCCAGGTCGCGAGCAGCGGGGCGACCACTTCCTCTTCGCCGTGGACGAACACCCATGCCGGTCGCAGATCCTCCGCGGCCGGGTTGTGGCGCAGGACGTCGAGGTACTCGTTCAGATCGGCATTGTCGCGCTTGGTGGTGTACCAGGAGGAGGTGGCCGCCCAGGCGGTCTGTTCCCCGGGCAGCCACTCCAGGGAGGGCTCGGACACCGCCGTCAGCCCTGTCACGGCCTTGGTCCTGACGGTGGTGCGGGGCCGGGACCACGGCGGGGCCGTCAGCACGGCCGGCAGGGTGTCCGCCGGTGCGTCGGCGATGAGGTCAGCCGGATTGAGCAGCGGTTCGACGATCTGCACGACCTCGGGTCCGAGATCGCCCAGCGCCGACATCATCACCTCACGGTGGGCGCCGACATGACTCCGGAGCAGTTGCAAGGACCGGGACGCCACAGCCGAACCGCCACCCGCCTCCGCTGCCAGCAGACGCACCGCGCGCACCGGATAGCGGCGCATGGCTTCCAGGAGCGAGGGGCGGACGTGCTTGGAGTCCGCATGCGCCAGCAGGCCGAGGAAGGCCTCGTCGGTGGGCAGCTCCGCCAGGGCCTCGGCGGCGAGCTTCACGCTGTCCGAGTAGTAGTGGTTGCCGTCGAGCGTGGCGGCCAGCGGCTGGGAGACGGCCGGTCCGATGCCCTCGGCCACTGTGGCGATGATCGCGACACCGAGGGTGAAGTCGGGGCGGTAGGGGAGCAGTGCCAGCTGGTCGGCCGAGTACAGCGAGCTGAACACCATGGCACGCAGAGTGCGGTCCTGCTCCGCGCCCACCGCCGGATCCGCGCACAGCTCGTCCACCCAGTGGGTCTCGCTCGGCACCAGATAGGAAACGATGATCTTGCGCATGACGTCGGTGCGGCACCTGGCCAGTGCCTCGACCGCCGCCCGGTAGGTCTCCTCATCGGCCGCGGCGAGCAGCGCACGGACCCGCTCGATCGGCGCTCGGTGATGCCAGGACCAGTACGAGTGGCGGGGGCCCGCGAGTGCCAGCAGCCGTGGCGCGCCCCTCCGGAGGCCGCTCTGCTGCCAGTCGGCGTCGACCGAGAACACCTCGGTCGCGGTCACTGCGGCGAACGGCAGGCCGTGGCGCTCGGTCCAGAAGTCCGCCCACCCCGGGACATCCGCGATCGCGGCCAGCGCGGCCGCACCGGCCGGTGAGGGACTTCCGCCGAGGTGTGCGCGCAGCGACTCGGCCACCGCGGCGTCCGAACGCGGAGAGTCCGCGAATTCCTGGATCCAGGCGGCGTCCTCCCGGAGCCGGGCCTCGATCGTGTCGAACGTCTCCCGCCGGATCCTGACCGGTCCTCGGCGCACTCCACCGCGCCGGGGGTGGAGCACCCGCTTCCAGTTGGCCGGCAGGGTGAAGGTGTCCTCGTCCGGGAGATCGGAGGTGTTCTCCTGCAGAACCGCACCGGGAGCGGCGGTTGTCGTGGCGTCCGGGGCAGGAACGGCGACGGCGGCAGCGGGGGCCGAAGCCGACGCCCCGACCTCGCGGTACCCCTTCTTCTCCTTCTCCGCGATCGTCTTGGCGACCTGTGCCGCCGCGGCCTCGGCCGACGCGTACTCCTTGGTCTGAGTGCGTCCGTCGCTACCGCACCGTCCATAGCGCACCGTCACCACGGCGCCCTCGGCCTCGGTCTCCCAGAACTTCGACGCACTGCCCTCGACGTACTCCCAGCGGCGCACAGCTCCGCCCCTTCCCGCCCGCAGCCCGCTCCGCCGCGGGCTTTTCGATCAGTGGTGCCACAGTAGAACGGGCCACTGACAACGCAGCGTGACCGGGGTGTCCGAGGGGTGAGTCAGCAGATCAGGGGGCAGAGACGGCACGCTCGCCGCCGGACGGCGCCCACGAGGGCGCCACACCGGTCACCTGGCACACCATCAGGAAGAGCGGGATGGGCGGGGTGTACGGCGTGCGGTTGTCCGGCTGGTGGATCAGCCGGGGCCGGACTGCGGGGACGTACGCCCCCTTCGCGTAGGCGACCTGCGGGGGCCAGTCCAGATCGAGGTCGGAGCCGGCGGGAACGATCCACCACCAGCGCTCGGCGTCCGCGAAGACGCAGCCGGTGCGCGGCAGGTGCGACATCAGCCGGAAGCCGTACCGGGCCGGCACCCCCACCGCGTCGCAGCCCAGACTCGCCGACAGCGCGGGCGGCAGGGGCAACCGCACCGTGCCCGCCGCGCCGACGGGCGGCCGGGGCTCACGGGTGTATCGCGCGCCGAGCAGATGGGACATCGCGTTCTTCAGCATGACCGCTCCGAGCCGTGCGGCAGTTCCGCCCAGACGATGCGTCCGGAGCCGTTGCCCGCGTCGCGGGAACCCCAGGAGCTGCACATCGCGTCGACGAGCAGCAGGCCGCGTCCGTGCTCGTCGTCGGAGGTCCGGCGCAGCCGCGGCCCGCCGGGCTGGTGTCCTTGGTCCTGCACGGCTATGCGCAGCCGTCTGTCGAGGCGGCGCAGCTCGCACACGACGCGGGAGCTCATGGTGTGCACCACCGCGTTGGTGACCAGCTCCGAAACGATCAGGAGCGCCGAATCGTGGGCGTCCGCGTCCAGACGCCACTTGTCGAGCCGGGCCCGGGTCAGCCTGCGCGCACCGGCCACCGACTCGGGGTGCGCGGGCAGGGCGAAGCAGTACCGGAGCGCCTCCGTCCCGGGACTGAGATCCATGAGCCGGGGGATGAGCGCACTGCCAGGTGCCACAACCGATTCCTCACAGTGGGGGCTGCGTCACGCTCCGCGTTCCCACGCGAATGAGGGCGGGCGAGACTTCGTGAACTGGTTCACTCACCAACTCTCCCCCTGTCGTGAACACTTGGCAAGGGGCACTCTGAAATTTTCAGAGTGACTGTGTTCTGGTCGGCCCGCGCATGGCACACTGCTCGCAAACAGCGCATGGGGAGGTCTGAAGTGAGCGAACCGCGGTCCGCCCCGACCGTGGGTCAGGTCGTTCTCGGCAAGCGCCTGCAGGATCTGCGGGAGCGCGTCGGCCTGAGCCGTGACCAGGCTGCCAAGGTGTTGAGGGTCGCACCTGCGACGATACGCAGGATGGAGACCGCCGAGGTCGCTCTCAAGATCCCCTATGTGCAGATGCTGCTGAAGGCGTACGGGGTCTCCGACGACGAGGCCGAGGCCTTCGTGGAGCTCGCCGAGGAGGCGAACAAACCCGGCTGGTGGCAGCGGTTCCACGATGTGCTGCCCGACTGGTTCAGCATGTACGTCAGCCTGGAAGGCGCCGCGAGCCTGCTGCGCATGTACGAGCCGCACTTCGTCCCCGGACTGCTGCAGACCGAGGACTACGCGCGTTCGGTGCTGCGCACCGGAGCCGTGGGCCAGACCAGACCCGAGGACATAGAGCGCCATGTGGCGCTGCGGATGCAGCGCCAGTCCCTGCTCACCAGACCGGACGCCCCGAGGCTCTGGGTGGTGATGGACGAGACGGTGCTGCGCCGCCCCGTCGGCAGCGTCGAAGCCATGCGGGAGCAGATCGACCGGCTGCTCGAAGCGACCGAGATGCCGCATGTGACACTGCAGATCGCGGAATTCTCGACGGGACACCACCCGGGCACCTACGGCCCCTTCGTCCTCTTCCGCTTCGGTGTCCCCGAACTTCCCGACATGGTCTACAGCGAGTACCTGACCGGAGCCGTCTACTTCGACGCGCGCCCCGAGGTGGCCTCCTACCTCGAAGTCATGGACCGCATGGCGGCTCAGGCCGCAACTGCACAACGCACGAAGGAAATCCTCCGGGACTTCCGCAAGGAGCTGTGATGGAACCCATATACAACGGCATGCCGGCCGCCGAACTCGGCTCCGAGGGCTGGCACAAGCCGTGGAGCGGTGGGAACGGAGGCAATTGCGTCGAAGCGATGAAGCTGTCCGACGGCAGAGTCGCCGTACGCCAGTCCGCCGATCCCGACGGCCCGGCCCTGATCTACACCCCCCGTGAGATCGCGGCGTTCATCCAGGGGGCCAAGTCGGGACAGGCGGACTTCCTGCTCACCTGAGTCCGCTGCCCGCCCGGACCGGTTTTCCTGCCCGAATCCGCAGCGCCGGAGCCGACCCGGCCTCACACTCTTGTTGTTCGCCGACTTATGGACCCATGGAGCGCGCTATGACCGGGCACGAACCCCAAGGCATCGAGATCGACACCACCAAGCCTCATCCCGCCCGGATGTACGACTGGTTCCTCGGTGGCAAGGACAACTACCCGGTCGACGAAGAGATGGCCCGCCAGTTGCTCGCCCTCGACGCGCGGGGGCGGGACATGGCCCGGGTCAACAGGGCCTTCATGCACCGGGCCACCCGATGGCTGGCCGAGAACGGCATCCGCCAGTTCCTCGACATCGGCACCGGCATACCGACCGAGCCGAATCTCCACCAGATCGCCCAGCGGACCGCCCCGGACGCGCGCATCGTCTACTGCGACAACGACCCCATCGTCCTCGCACACGCGGCGGCCCTGCTGCGCTCCACCCCGCAGGGCGCCACCGAGTACATCCAGGCCGACGCCCGCAAGCCCGAAGCCATCCTCGAAGCGGCCGGCCAGGTTCTCGACTTCGACAAGCCGATCGCCCTGTCACTGCTCGCCCTGCTGCACTTCCTGGACGACGAGGACGGCGCGGCCGAGCTCGTCGACCGCCTCGTCGAACGGCTCCCCTCCGGCAGCTATCTGGTGCTCTCGCACACCACCGGGGACTTCGACCCCGAGGGCGCGGCACAGGCGTCCGCCATGTACCGGGCCCGGGGGATGACGCTGCGGCTGCGCTCCCACGCCGAGATCACCACCTTCTTCGACGGCCTGGAACTGATCGAGCCCGGGGTCTCGCTGGCCGCGGACTGGCACCCGGAGCTCGGCGAGGTCATCGAGGTCCCCGGCGACGACCCGATCCCGGGCTACGCGGGCGTGGCCCGCAAGGCCTGACCGCGGCCCTGTCGTCGAACTGCCGTCTGCCGCGCGGCGTCCGGCACGCATACTCGCGGCGTTGCCGGATCGGCCCAGCAGCTTTTTCCCCGAGCTCTCAACTGCGATCGAGCAGGGGAGACCCCGTCCGAGACCAATCCGGCGCCTTGCGATCGCACGCATTGGACGCCGCGCGGCCGCCCTCCGGGCGACGACGGCAGTCCGGCGACAGGGCCGTGCCCCGTCGTCGGCGGCCGACCGGTCAGCAACACCCCGGCTCCCCGAGCCAGCCGCACCGCGGGCCACAATGGACGCATGTCACGACGCACCACACGACCGGGGCGGCCCACCGCCGGAGCACAAACCCAGGCCGTCACCGCGGATTCACCGTGCCCCTGCGGCCTGCCCGCCACGTACGCACAGTGCTGCGGCCGCCTGCACGCCGGAACCGTCGCCGCGCCGAGCTGCGACGCGCTGATGCGCTCCCGGTACGCCGCCTTCGTCGTCCGGGACGAGGCGTACCTGCTGCGTACCTGGCACCCCGACACCCGGCCGCCGGCCGTCGACTTCGACCCCGCGATGCGCTGGGTGCGCCTGGAGGTGCTGGAGACGACCGAGGGCAGCCCGTTCCACACCACGGGCACGGTCACCTTCCGTGCGCACTACACGGACAACGGGCGGCCCGGCTCGCTCCACGAGAAGAGCCGCTTCGTCCGCCACGAGGGCGCCTGGGTGTACGCGACCGCGGTCTTCGTCGACTGACACGCGGGTACGGCGGCCGGGCCCGCTCAGCCCGCCGCCTCCAGGGCCTTCTCCGGTGACAGCTGCGCCGCCAGGTCCTCCGCCAGCAGCCGTTTGGCGATCATGTCCACCGCCGCCCGCAGCTGCCGGTCGTCCGGGCGTTCCCCGTGCTCGTCCAGGCGCTCGCCCAGCCACCGCGCCCACGCGCCGGTGATCGCCGCGGCCTCCCGGCTCCCGGCGGCGGTGTGCGTGAACAGATGACCGTCGCCGGTGAGATATCCCTCCTCGATCATCCGGTCGAAGACCGGAACCAGCACCTCGGGCGGCAGCCGGTGCCGGGCAGCGATCAGCCGCAGACCCGCGTGGCCGACCATCCGCGTGAACAGCTCGACCTGCATCACGGCCCAGGCGCCCGCCATGTCCAGCCGGGTGTCCGAGCCCGCGACGATCCGCCGGGCCGTGTCCGGGTCCGCATGGCGCAGGATCTTGGCCACCGCGAATTCGAGGAGCCTTTCCGGGTCGCCGGTGGTGGGCTGCGCGAAGCCCTCGCCCATGTCCGTGGAGCCGGCCCGGGCCGTGTCCCGCAGCTTCACCTCTTTCAGGAAGAGCGCCACGAAGAACCCCAGGACCGCGACCGGCACCGTCCACAGGAACACGGTGTGCAGCGTGTCGGCGTACGCCTGGGCCAGTGGCGCCGACTGCGCGGGGGGAAGTGCGTGCAGCCCCGACGGGCTCTGCGCGGCCTCCGCCAGCGTCGCGGGGGCGCCGCCGGCCCGAGCCGCCGCGGCGATCCCGTCGGTCAGATTGGGCTTCAGCGCATTGGCGTAGATCGTGCCGAAGACCGCCGTGCCGAAGGAGCTGCCGAGCGTACGGAAGAACGTCACGCCGGACGTCGCCGTGCCCAGGTCCGCGTAGTCGACCGTGTTCTGCACGGCGATCGTCAGTACCTGCATGGCCAGACCGATGCCGGTTCCGAGGACCAGCATGTACAGCGACTCCAGCCACGCCCCGGTGTCCGGGCCCATCCGGGAGAGCAGATACAGCCCCACCGCCATGACCAGTGAGCCGATGATGGGGAACAGCCGGTACCGGCCCGTCTTGGAGACCACGTTGCCGCTGAAGATCGAGGCGACGAGCAGCCCGAGGACCATCGGCAGCGTCCGTACGCCCGACAGTGTCGCCGAGTCCCCGTCCACGTACTGCAGATACGTCGGCAGGAAGATCATGGCGCCGAGCATCGCGAAGCCCACGATGAAGCTCAGGACCGAGCAGATGGTGAACACCGGATTCCGGAAGAGCCGCATGGGCAGCATCGGCTCCGCGGCCCGCAACTCCACGAGGCAGAAGAGCGCCAGTGCGACGAGGCCGCCCGCGAAGAGACCGAGAATGACGGGCGAACCCCACGCGTACTCGTTGCCGCCCCAGCTCGTCGCCAGGATCAGCGCGCTCGCGCCGACCGTGACCGTCGAGATGCCCAGATAGTCGATGACCGGCCGGCCCGCGGCCTTGACCGACGGGATCGTCCGGGCCGCGGCGACGACCACCACGATGGCGATCGGCACATTGACGTAGAACGCCCAGCGCCAGCTCAGATGGTCGGTGAAGAGCCCGCCGAGCAGTGGCCCGATCACCGTCGACACCCCGAAGACCGCGCCGATCGCGCCCTGGTACTTGCCGCGCTCGCGCAACGGGATCACATCGGCGATCAGCGCCATCGAAGTGACCATCAGACCGCCGGCCCCGATGCCCTGCAGCCCGCGCCAGACGATCAGCAGCGTCATGTTGGTCGCGAGACCGCAGAGGAACGAGCCGGTGATGAAGATGATCGCCGACAGCTGGAAGATGATCTTCCGGCCGAACAGGTCGCCGAACTTGCCCACCAATACCGTCGCCACCGTCTCTGCGAGCAGATATGCGGTGACCACCCAGGACATGTGGGCGGCGCCCCCGAGGTCCGAGACGATCGTCGGCAGCGCGGTGCCGACGATCGTCTGGTCGAGGGCGGCCAGCAGAATTCCCAGCACGATCGTCGCGAAGACGATGTTCCGGCGGCGTGCATCCAGTACGGGCGGCGCGGCGGCACTCTGCGCGGCGGGGGCGGTCTCGCTGGCAGTGGTCACGCTTGCACCATCACACCGGCCCGCGCCTCGCGCATGTGGGGGACGGCCGGACGTGTCGTCAGGCCAGCAGATCCCGCACGGAAGCCTTCATCCGGGTCACGAACGCCTCTCGTACGGGCTCTGTCACCCGGTCCAGCGAGAGATACGGATCGAGGTCCTCCAACTCGACGAGCAGCAGCTCACCCTGCCCGATTCTCCCGCCCGCCTTCGCGGCCGATCCCTACGGGGCGTACCGGATCAGGCGCGAGAGTGTGCTTCACCAGGAATTGTCGGGGCGCACCGCCAGCCGGGGGTGGTGGGCGGCGAGGATCTTGTTGGCGCGGGCCAGTTCGGAGAGCGCCTGCTCGCGGTCGGCCCGGTCCTCGTCGCAGAGTCGCGGACCGCGGAAACTGCGCACCTCGCGGGCGGCACACACGGCCTCGAATTCCGCCTGCAGGATGTGCTGCGGGATGCAGGATCCGATCAGCGCGGCGACCCGGTCCGGGATCGGCACGGGGACGAGGAGGTGTGAGGCGGTCATGGGGGCCCTCTCGCAATGGTCGGCCAGGAGACGGTTGTCGGCTCGGCCGCCGGGTGCGGCGGCCGACATCTCCATATGTACGGGACGCAGTTCAGGGTTTCTCGTTGAGAGCGTCTCCGTGTGGCAACCGTTTGGGAGTGACCGTCTATTTCGCCTTACCCGTAGGTAAGTTGACTCGTGGTGAGGACCATGATCCGGCTGAAAGCGGACTCAGAGCGGAGTTTCCTCGCCGCGGGCCCGCAACTGGAGCGCCCGCAGCACGGCCTCGGTGGAGAACCGGCTCTCGGGTTCGGTCAGTTGCTCGCCGAAGATGGACTCCAGATTGCGCATCCGGTAGCGAACCGTCTGCGGGTGGACATCCAGCAGCTCGCCCATGTGCGCGGCGGTGCCACGGGTGTCCAGCCAGATCCGCAGGGTCTCGACCAGCCGCTCCCGGCGGGTGGCGCTGATTCCGGAGATCGGGGCCAGTTCGCGCCGGGCCAGCTGGTCGACCAGCGCCGGGTCGGAGAGCAGCCACAGGGTGATGAGGTGGTCCTCGCAGAGGATGACGGGCGCGTCGTCGATGATGTTCGTGTCGACGAGTTCGAGCACGCGCCGGGCCCAGCGGATCGAGTCCGAGGCCAGGGCGGTGGGCACGGTCAGGCCGATCGCGGCGTGGGTGCCGAGGAGTGCCTCGTCCAGCATGTGTCTCCGGGCGTCGTCCAACGCTCCGGGGATGAGTAAGTGGGGTTGGGGGTCGCTGAGATCGGCGAGGACGTCGCGGTCCGCCACGGCCCGGTCCAGGGTGGCGGGGGAGCGGACGGCGACCAGGGTGACCTCCTCGGGGAGGGTCCATCCGGTCTGTTCGCAGAGCTCGGCGATGGCGGTACGGGGTGCGGGGCGCCCGGCGAGGATCAGGTGCAGCAGACGGCGGCGCATGGCCTCGGTCTGTTCGCCGGTCTGCGACTGCACCTCCAGGAAGCCTTCCCGGGACAGGGATTCGAGCTCGTCGATGTAGGCGAAGAGGGCGTCGGCGAAGCTGAGCATGAGGGTCGGTGAGAAGTTGTAGCTCCGGCCGACCTTCTTCGCCCGTCGCAGTGCGACCCGGGCCCCGAGCCGGTAGGCGCCCTGGAGCGTCTCCATCGTGCGCCCTTCGTACGCCTCGAAGCGCCCGAACCGGCGGCACATGTCGTCGCGGAGCGAGGTCGAGGCGGACGGTTCGGCGACCAGGTCCACGAACGAGGAGAGGCTCTGCTCGACACCGACGCGGATGGCCTGCCCGTTGGGGCCGCTGAGTAACCGGGCGTACTCCGGATAGGCCCGGGTGACCTCCACGCCGATCTCCTTGATCAGGCTGGGCAGTTCGGGCCGCATGATGGCGGCGAATTCCTGGGGGAGCGGCCCCAGCGGATCCCCCGTGTCCGACGGCTGTATGAGTTCTGGCATGACTGTCCCCTTGCTCTCCGGCGCCCGGTGGGGGGTCAGGCGGTGGGGAAAGCGCTCCCACGAACCGACAGGTGCGTACCAAGTTCGCGATGAAGATAGACCAAGTCAGCGGTTGTGCCCACTACTTGGACAAGATCGAAGTGCAAGGGGCACATATCTCGGCCCCGTTGTGGTGCTTCGGTGCAGGTGGGACGCCAGTGCTCACTTCAGGACAATGTTTTTCGGACGCCTGCTCTTTCGGCGACAAGAAAGTAACCGTGGGTAACGGATTTCCGTCCGGGCGATTGATGTGGATTCGTGCGGGTGGTGCGCAATCTTCCGGAGCGCTGCGACAGCGCCGGGCCGCGACTATTTTGCGACTCCGGACACCGGGGTATTCGAAGGGAGTGTATTCTTCGGTCAATGGAATTCCGTCGGGATTTTGATGGACCGATATCGGGGCCGGTCGGCCGGAATTGATAATTCGTTTCCGGTTCCCTGTGGCGGTGTTTTCGGCGGTTCGGGAACGGATCCCGCGGCACCCTGTGCGGTTCGGTCGCGCGATGCACCCCGGCGTGCCAGGGTGTCATTCGGCCGCGGGCCGGACGATCTTACCGGTCGGTACACCACTGGCCGACGGGCCGCCCCGTCGCCGGAGACTGCGCCCGGGATGAGTGTCCTGCCGGGTCCGGGGCGCATGGCGCGGCCGTAACTACTCACTTTCGTATAGAAAATCGCGGCGATCTGCTGAGTTGTCGCTAAGGCGGAATGCTTTTGCCGGGAGGGTCAGGGATTTTCTGCGCCGGGTATTGCCGCGTTGGGCTACTGGCTCGTAACGTTCGATCCGCACGGAGTTCGATCACGCAGTCGAGTCCATCGACTTCTGCGTTCCACGATGTGAGCCGCCCTCGTGCCGGGCCCATTCCCAGAGCGTGGCGCGAGGTAATCGGGTACGTCCAACTCCACTTCCCGGAGGTATGTTCTGTGAGAAACACCCTCAGACGAGCATTGTTCGCCACGACCGTCGCCGCAGCCGCGTTCGGCTTCGCAGCCACGTCGGCCTCGGCCACCGCCCTCGCGCAGTGGCACGTGGTCAACCCCAACGCGAACGGCACCTTCACGGCCTCGCTCAAGGCCGGTACGGTGGCGACCCTGGTCGACACCAACACCAGCCAGCAGGTGGACTGCTCGGTGGGCACCGCCAGTGGCACCGCTCCGAGCGGCACGTACCCCTCCGGCGCAGCCATCGCGAAGATCACCGCCGCCGCCTGGGGATCCACGGCCAGCCCGTGCCCGGGACCGCTCGGCTCGAACTTCACGGCCGCACTCGCACCGGGTGCTGTCATCAACATCGACGCCAGCAGCTACAGCGGTGGCATCACCTCGGGAAGCCTGTCCGGGGTCAAGGTCGAGCTGACCGGTGACACCATCCTCGGCACCTGCAAGGCCGTGATCTCCGGGTCCGTGAGCAACGTGACCTACAGCAACGCCACGGGCGAACTCGACATCAACACCGGGGCCGGCCTGAAGGTCGACAGCGCCGTCAACTGCGCGGGACTGCTCAACGCGGGTGACTCGGCGACGTTCGACGCGACGTACAAGGTCGCCGCGCCGCTCACCATCACCTCGCCGTAACCGAAGCGGACCGGCGCCGGTGGCAAGGAAGGGCCGTGGAGAGGAGGTTCCCCTCCTCTCCACGGCCCGCCGTCGGCCGGTCCCTTCACAACCCATGCACGAGTGCCGAGCACCGAGACGACGGCAGGTATGTCGAGATGAGAACAAGGACCACGGACCCGCGGCGCACCGCACGCATCGCCGCGGTCGGTGCGGTGGCCCTCGTGGCGGGCTTCATGCCGGGAACGGGAGCCGCGACCGATACCCGGACCGCCGAGGCGGACGTCGCCTACACCTGCGACCTCCCCTCCGGCGCGCAGCCGGTCGCGGTGCACATCACGGCGGAGCTGCCGATGACCACGAGCATCGGGACGGCGATCCGGCTCCGGGACGTGGCCCTATCCTTCGAGCTCCCGCGTTCCGCGCTCTCCGCGTCGCCGGGGACCGAACCGGCGGCCGTCTCGGGATCCGCGCGGGTGCTGACCGAGGTCTCCCAGCGGGGCGAGTCGACGGACGTGCCCTGGCAAGGGCTTGAGATCCCGGAGTCCCCCCTCCCCGCCACGGGCGGCCTCGCGCTCCGGGCGACGGGCGAGGTTCCGACGATCACGCCGAGATCGAGCGGCGACGTGCTCTTCGCCCTGGGGCAACTGGACGTGGGCCTCGCCCTGCGCGCCGCGGAGGGCGCCGGGGACGCGCCACCCCCGCTGGCCTTCTCGTGCGAGGTCGATCCGGACCAGAGCGCGGAGCTGGCCGCGGTCACCGTTCCCCCGGAGACCGGAACCCCGCCGCTCTCCGGGACCGCCCCGGAGCCGTCCGGGGGCACCACCCCCGACCGGTCCGGCGGTGCGAAGGCGGGACGGGCGGCGGCCGTGCCGGCAGGGAGCGTGCAGCCACCCGCCGACTGCACGGTCATGGCCGGTCCGATCCCGCAGGTGCCCAAGCCGGCACACGGCTACATGGCGGGATACTCCAACATCAACAAACTGGCCGGGGCGATCAAGTTCAGCGACCCCGGACATCTTCGCCTCAACCTGAACACGTCCGTCTCCTTCCTCAGATGCCCGACGGGCGTGAAGAGCTGGCTGACCACCGACGGCACGCTCGACTACCGGGGCAGGGCCCAGATGCCGCCGGCCGAGGCCACCTTCCTCACCTTCGGCTTCATGCCGACGACGGCGAAGGTGGAACTGGTCCTCGAAGGCAGGATCGACATCGGAACGCTGGGCGACTCGGCCCCCGACCCCGAGACCAAGAAGTACAAGGAGACGACGACCGCCATCGCTCCCGTGCGTGCGCGTCTGTACGACGTGGAGGTCAACGGGGAGCCGCTGGACGTCGGCCCCAACTGCCGCAGCGCCAGCCCGATGACCCTGGAACTTGTCGGCAAGGGGGCGTCCGGCGTGGGCGGCCCCGAGGGCTACACGGTGAAGACCGGGGGGCCCCTGACCGGCTACGCGGATGTTCCGCCGTTCACCGGATGCGGCGTCACGGAGGACCTCGACAACCTCTTCACCGCCTCGGTCTCCGGAAAACGCAACTACACGAAAATGATGCAGTCCCCGCTGTGCGTCGAAGGTGTTCCGGCGAACTGCCCCGAGCCGCCGAAGCCCGACCCCGAACGCTGAGAGCTGTTCCGCAAGCGCTGACTCCCGGATCCCCAGAAAGGCTGATCGAATCATGCGAGCTGCCCCGAAAAGTGTCAGACCCGCTCTTCTCGGCGCGCTGATGGCAGTGGCCGTCGGCATTCCGCTGAGCACCTCGCCGGCGAGCGCCGCCTCCGCCCAGGAGATGAACGGCAACTGGGCGCCCTTCAGCCGGTGCCCGGTCGACGACCCGGCCATGCTGGCCGCCGACGGCCAGACGGACATTGCCATCTGCGTGGCCTCGCACTCCGAGAGCGGCTCCATCAAGCTCGGCAACACCTTGGCGACGACCGGTGCCAACGACCTCCAGTTCGGCGTCGTGCGGAACACGGCGACGGGCGAGTCCAGGATCGTGCCGCCCGCGGGCGGGGCGATCGTCGGTGCCCCGACAGAGATTCCCGGCGGTCTGCTCGGCCTCATGTGCCCGAGCGGGATCCCGGTGGTCACGGGCATCTGCGAGCAGTTGACGGACAACAGCCTCAACCGGGTCGTCGCCACCGTGCAGTCGGCCGGCACGCCCAGGAATTTCGACGTGGCCGCCGGGATGCAGAGCGGGAAGACGATCGTCGACATTCCGGTCCGCATCCATCTGGAGAACCCCTTCCTGGGGTCGAAGTGCTACATCGGGACCGCCTCCGAACCGATCGTGCTGCGCCCGCAGAACCTCACCCAGCCGGCCGTGGCCAGCAGGCGCTTCGACGCCAACGGCACCGCGAACACAGGGGGACTGCTCAACCGCATCGAGCTGACCGGGAACGCTCAGGGCGACGCGGGTTTCGCCGTCCCCGGGGTGAGCGGCTGCGGGCCCCTGACCCTCGGCGAGCTGAACTGGGCGGTCAACCTGAAGACGGCGCTCCCGTCAGCGGCCGGAAAGAACAACCTGGTGCTCAACAACGCCGCCACGTACACGGGAGGCCTGGCGTCCCCCAGCGCGGCGGCGCCCAACGCCGGCCGGCTGCTGTCGGAGAGCTGGCACGCGGGAGTGGCGCGGTAGGCGTGCCTTCCGTAGTTCCTTCCGTAGTTCCATCCGCGGAGTACGGAAATCAGTGATGCCGCCCGCCCCGCCCGGCGCATTCCTCCGGGCGGGGCGGGCGCTTTCGCACCGGTGTACCGGACAGCTCACTTATCGACAAGTGCGCAGTACGCAGTGCTCACTCGCTCACAAAAAGAAAATGAGCCGCCGAGTGCCGTGCAAAAAGTTGACGAACCAGTATTGCGAATCCAGGTTACCGGGCAGTAGCGTCCCGGTTGGGCAGCGGGGAAACGTATCCGTGGCTGCTCGTTCGGTACCTCTGGAGCCTCGACGGATCCGGCTCTTGCCGACTGCGGGGCCCCGGTCCACGCGCCGGAGACCTTGCGCAGATTCCGACAAAGCCGCCACAGGGCTTTGTCACTCGGTGACAAGTGACCCGCGCCGAGCATCAGTTTCGTCGATTTCCGCTGTTCAACAGCTTGTCCTGGCGGTTTCGACGGACATAGCGTGCGCCTCCTGGTGCATGTGTGACGAGCCGCCATTGGATTTCTCAGAGCCGGAGCGCTGACAGATGACTTCGTTCACCACAACTTCGAAGGAGGGCCGATGGGAATCGAAGTAGTCGTCGAGGGCCTCACGAAGTCCTTCGGCAAGCAGAACATCTGGCAGGACGTCACACTCACACTGCCCGCCGGTGAAGTGAGCGTCATGCTCGGGCCGTCCGGCACCGGAAAGACCGTCTTCCTGAAATCCATCATCGGTCTGCAGAAGCCCGAGCACGGACGCGTCCTCATCAACGGCGTCGACATGGTGAACAGTCCGGAACGCGAGATCATGGAGACCCGCAAGCTCTTCGGGCTCATGTTCCAGGACGGCGCCCTCTTCGGGTCGATGTCGCTCTTCGACAACATCGCCTTCCCCTTGCGTGAACACACCCGCAAGAAGGAATCGGAAATCCGCCGCATCGTCATGGAACGGATCGATATCGTCGGTCTCCTCGGCGCCGAGGACAAGCTGCCGGGCGAGATCTCCGGTGGGATGCGCAAACGGGCCGGGCTGGCCCGCGCCCTCGTCCTGGACCCGCAGATCATCCTCTGCGACGAACCGGACTCCGGACTCGACCCGGTCCGCACCGCCTACATCTCCCAGCTGCTCATCGATCTCAACGCGCAGATCGACGCGACGATGCTGATCGTCACTCACAACCTCGACATCGCGGCCACCGTCCCGGACAACATGGGCATGCTCTTCTGCCGCAACCTCGTCACCTTCGGACCGCGCGAGGTGCTGCTCACCAGCGACATGCCGGTCGTCGCCCAGTTCCTCGCGGGGCGCCGCGAAGGGCCCATCGGGATGGCCGAGGAGAAGGACGCCGCCACCCTCGCCGCCGAGGAGATGAACGGCTACGGAGTCGGCATCAGCTCCGCCAACGCACCGCGCACCGTCGTACCGCAGCTGGAGCCCTCGCCCGGCATGCCCGTACGGCAGGCTGCGCTGCGCCGCCGGGAACGGGTCCTGTCGATGATGGGGCAGCTGCCCGAGGCCGCCCGCACGGCCATCATGAAGAGCTACACCCCGGCCGCGGGCGGTGAACGCCTGTGACGGCCCCCATGCCGGTGCTGCCCCCCGAGCCGCCCCCGGCCGGCGCGGCGCCGCCGAAGACACCGGAGCGCAAGCCGCCGAACCGGCTGCTCGCCCCGCTGCGCGAGACCGGAAAGCTGTTCTCCCTCGCCGCGACCGTGAGCCGGGAGGTCTTCCGACGTCCCTTCCAGGTAAGGGAGTTCATCGAGCAGTTCTGGTTCGTCGCCAGCGTCACCATCCTGCCCGCCGCACTCGTCTCGATCCCGTTCGGCGCCGTCATCGCCCTCCAGGTCGGATCGCTGACCCAGCAGCTCGGCGCCCAGTCCTTCACCGGCGGAGCCAGCGTCCTCGCCGTCATCCAGCAGGCCAGCCCGATCATCGTGGCCCTGCTGATCTCCGGCGCCGCGGGCTCGGCCATCTGCGCCGACCTCGGCTCGCGGAAGATCCGTGAGGAGCTCGACGCGATGGAGGTCATGGGCGTCTCGCCCATCCAGCGCCTCGTCGTTCCCCGAGTCCTGGCCACCATGCTGGTCGCCGTACTGCTGAACGGCCTGGTCTCCGTCGTCGGTACGCTCGGCGGCTACTTCTTCAACGTGATCCTCCAGCACGGCACCCCCGGTGCCTACCTGGCCAGCTTCTCCGCCCTCGCCCAGCTCCCCGACCTCTACATCAGTGAGGTCAAGGCGCTGATCTTCGGCTTCATCGCGGGCATCGTCGCCGCCTACCGGGGACTCAACCCGCGCGGCGGCCCCAAGGGTGTCGGCGACGCGGTGAACCAGTCCGTCGTCATCACCTTCATGCTGCTGTTCCTCGTGAACGCGGTCCTCACGGCGATCTACCTCCAGATCGTCCCCGCGAAGGGGAGCTGACCGATGTCGATGCTCAGCTGGCTCGACCGGTCGGGTGAACAACTAACCTTCTACGTACGCGCGTTGATCTGGGTTCCCCGGACTCTGCGCCGCTATCTGCGCGAGGTCCAGCGGCTGCTGGCCGAAGTGGCCTTCGGCAGCGGTGGACTCGGTGTCATCGGTGGCACCATCGGCGTGATGGTCGCGATGACCCTGTTCACCGGCACCGTCGTCGGTCTCCAGGGGTACGCGGCCCTCAACCAGATCGGCACCTCCGCCTTCACCGGCTTCATCTCCGCCTACTTCAACACCCGCGAGATCGCCCCGCTCGTCGCCGGACTCGCGCTCTCCGCGACCGTCGGTGCCGGCTTCACCGCCCAGCTCGGCGCGATGCGGATCAACGAGGAGGTCGACGCACTGGAGGCGATGGGGGTGCGGTCCATGCCGTACCTCGTCTCCACACGGATCATCGCCGGGATCGTCGCGATCATCCCGCTGTACGCGATCGGGCTGCTCTCCTCGTACCTCGCGTCCCGCTACATCACGGTCCTGTTCAACGGGCAGTCGGCGGGCACCTACGACCACTACTTCAATCTCTTCCTCTCCCCGGACGACGTGCTGCTGTCGGTGCTCAAGGTGCTGATCTTCAGCGTGATGGTGATCCTCGCCCACTGCTACTACGGCTTCCACGCCACCGGCGGGCCCGCCGGTGTGGGAGTCGCGGTCGGGCGGTCGGTGCGCAATGCCATCGTGCTCATCAGCGTCACCGACTTCTTCCTCTCGCTCGCCATCTGGGGCGCTACCACGACGGTGAAGGTGGCCGGCTGATGAATTCCCACTGGCAGCAGACCGTCCGCCGCAGACTCGCCGGAGTCGCCTTCCTCCTCGTGCCCGCCGTGCTCGTATGGGTCTCGGTCTCGGTGTACCGGAAGGACTTCACCGACGACGCGACCGTGACCGTACGCGCCTCCAGCGTCGGCAACGAGATGCACGACAACGCCGACGTGAAGCTGCGCGGCGTCGTCGTCGGGCAGGTCCGCGACATCGCGGCCGACGGGAACGGGGCCCGGCTCACCCTCGCCATCAAGCCCGACGAGCTCGACCGGATCCCGGCTGACGTGACCGCCCAGATGCTGCCCACCACGCTCTTCGGGGAACGGTTCGTCGCACTCGTACCGCCCGAGATGCCGTCCACACAGCCGCTGCGGGCCGGTTCCGTCATTCCGCAGGACCGCTCCAGCAACGCCATCGAGCTGGAGGAGGTCCTCGACAATGTTCTGCCGCTGCTGACCGCAGTCAAACCGGAGAAGCTCGCCGCCACCCTGGGCGCGGTCTCCCAGGCCCTCCAGGGGCGCGGCGAGAAACTCGGCGACACCCTCGTCACGCTCGACGCCCACCTGGCGAAGTTCAACCCCCAACTCCCCACGCTCAACGCTGATATCAAGGAACTCGTCAAAGTGAGCAGGGTGTACGGGGACGCCGCTCCCGATGTGCTGGACGCACTCACCGACTTCACCACCACCAGCGGCACCATCGCCGAGCAGCAGGCGCAGCTCGCCGGGCTCTACGGGTCCACGACCGCCTCCGCGCGCGACCTCACCTCGTTCCTCCGGGAGAACAAGGACAACCTGATCCGGCTCTCTGCCACGAGCAGGCCGACGCTGGAGCTGCTCGCGACGTACTCGGACGAATTCCCCTGCACCCTGCGGACCATGGCCGGTTTCGTCCCGGCCATGGACAAGGCGCTCGGCAAGGGCACCGACCGGCCCGGACTCCACGTCACCGTCAAGCCCGTGAAGTCGAAGGGCAAGTACGTGCCCGGCAAGGACACCCCCGTCTACAACTCGACCGGTGGACCGCACTGCTACTCCGTGCCGTACGTGGGCAGGACAGTCCCGACCGCCGACGCACGCACGGCGACGGCGGTCACCGCGCCCGGCACCGCACACGCCGACGGCCCCGACGGCCCCGACGGCACCGCGTCCACGGCCAAGGACTTCGCCCTCGGCATGCCCAACTCCCCGCAGGAGAGCCGGCTCGTCAACGAACTGGTCGCTCCCTCACTGAAAGTCCAGCCGCAGACCCTGCCCGACTGGAGCAGCGTGCTCATCGGTCCGGCCTTCCGCGGTGCGGAGGTGAAGCTCAAGTGAAGCGCCGCTCTCTCGCCGCTCCGCTCACGAAATCGATCGTCTTCATCCTGGTGACCGTCCTGGCCACCACGGTGCTGGCGCTGTCCATCGCCAACACGGGCGTCGGCGACACCACCACGTACAAGGCCAGGTTCACCGACGCCACCGGACTGGTCGTCGGTGACAGCGTCCGGATCGCCGGGGTCAAGGTCGGACAGGTCGAGTCCATCGAGGTCGCCGACAAGAGGCTCGCCGAGGTCGGCTTCGCCGTCCGCAAGGGACGAAGGCTTCCCGCCTCGGTGACCGCCTCGATCAAGTACCTCAACATGGTCGGCCAGCGGTACATCGACCTCGACCAGGGGGCCGGTCCGGTCGGCAGGAGCTTCGCCGCCGGAGCCACCATCCCGCTCTCCCGCACCACCCCGGCGCTCGACCTCACCCAGCTCTTCAACGGCTTCCAGCCGCTCTTCGAAGGGCTTTCCCCGCCCGACGTCAACCAGCTGGCCGGCTCCATCGTCCAGGTGCTCCAGGGCGAGGGCGGCACCGTTGACAGCATCCTTTCGCACGTCGGCTCGCTGACCGGCACGGTCGCCGCCAAGGACAAGGTGATCGGCGAGGTGATCAAGAACCTCAACACGGTCCTGAAGACCGTCAACGACCGCGAAGCCGGCTTCGACGACCTCGTCGACACCCTGCAGAAACTCGTCACCGGATTCGCCGGCGACCGCAAACCGCTCGGCCAGGCGGTCACCGCCATGGGCGCGCTCACCACCGTCACCGCGGACCTCCTCGACGACGGCCGGGCACCCCTGAAGAGCGATATCAAGCAACTCGGCAGGCTCTCGGACCAGTTGGGCAAGGGCACCCCGCAGATCGAGAACTTCCTGCAGAAGACCCCGGCCAAGATGGCGGCGATCAGCCGTCTCACCTCGTACGGCTCATGGCTCAACCTCTATCTCTGCGAGGCCAAGGTCAGCGGAGTGACGACCGAGGACGGCAGCGCCCCGCCCACCGGCATCGTGGTCAGGAAGCCGAGGTGCCAGTCATGAGGATCAAACCCGTACGGGAACGCAACCCCGTCGCCGTGGCCGTCGTGGGCCTGCTCGCCCTCGCCCTCATCGGCCTGGGCGCCTACCGCGCCGACTCGCTGCCCTTCATCGGCGGCGGCACCACCTACAGCGCCGACTTCACGGAGTCCGCCGGACTGAGCGAGGGCGACGAGGTGCGGGTCGCCGGAGTGAAGGTCGGCGAGGTCACCGGCGTCTCGCTCGACGGCCCCAAGGTGAAGGTCGGCTTCAAGGTCAAGGACGTCTGGATCGGCAACTCCTCCACCGTCGGCATCGCCATCAAGACCCTGCTCGGCGAGAAGTACCTCGCCGTCGACCCGCTGGGCAACGCCCCGCAGGACCCGCACGAACGCATCAGGGCGAACCGCACCACATCCCCGTACGACGTCACCCAGGCGTTCAACGGACTCGGCGAGACCATCGGCGAGATCGACACCGCACAGCTCGCCAAGAGCTTCGAGACGATCTCCGCCACCTTCAAGGACTCCCCGCCGGACGTGAAGAGCGCGGCCGACGGGCTCTCCGCCCTTTCGAGGACCGTCTCCGAACGGGACGCCCAGCTCGCCACCCTCCTCAAGGGCAGCAAGCAGCTCACCAAGACCCTCGCCGACAAGAAGAGCAGCTTCGAAACCCTGCTGGAGGACGGCAATCTGCTCCTGGGCGAGATCCAGGCGCGCCGCGACTCCATCCACCTGCTGCTCACCGGCACCAAGAACCTGGGCACCCAGCTCACCGGCCTCGTACAGGACAACAACAAGCAGCTCAAGCCCACCCTGGACTCGCTCGGCCGGGTCACCGCCGTACTGGTGAAGAACCGCAAGAGCCTCGACAAGGTGCTCTCGCTCGCCGGCTCGTACAGCCGGCTCGTCGGCAACACCCTCGGCAGCGGCCGCTGGTTCGACAACTACGTCTGCGGAGTCGTCCCCAAGGAGTACGTGCCCGCGGGTACACCCGCCGGGCCCGAGTGCAAGCCCCCCAAGCAGCAAGGCGGCCGCTGACATGAGAATGAAGCGCATCGTCGGCATCGGCGCCGGACTCGCCGTGGTGGCCGTCGCGGCCACCACCGGGGTGCTGGCCATGGACGACGAGGGAACGACGACCATCACCGCCTACTTCGACCAGGCGACCGGTGTCTACGCCGGATCGGACCTGCGGATCCTCGGCGTCAGGGTCGGCCGGGTCGAATCGGTCACACCCCGGGGCAAGGAGGTCGAGGTCACCCTGCGGGTCGACAAGGGCGTCAAGGTCCCCAAGGGGGCGCACGCCGTGGTCGTCGCCCCCAGCCTCGTCGCCGACCGCTACATCCAGCTCGCCCCCGCCTACGACGGCGGACCGCAGATCGCGGACAACGCCGTGCTCCCGGCCGCGAA
>NZ_JBSFET010000033.1:0-68611 GCF_053594575.1 Streptomyces sp. NPDC001880 | reverse complement strand
GCCCCCAGCCTCGTCGCCGACCGCTACATCCAGCTCGCCCCCGCCTACGACGGCGGACCGCAGATCGCGGACAACGCCGTGCTCCCGGCCGCGAACAACGCCACACCCGTCGAGGTGGACCAGCTGTACGACTCCATCACGGAACTCTCCAAGGCCCTCGGTCCGGAGGGAGCCAACGCCGACGGAGCCCTTGCCGGACTGCTCGACACCGGGGCCAAGAACCTCAAAGGCAACGGCAAGGCCATCGGCAACTCCGTCGAGCAGTTCGGCAAGGCCACCAAGACCCTGGACAAAAGCAGCGGGAACCTCTTCGACACGCTGTCCTACCTCCAGACCTTCACCACCATGCTGAAGGACAACGACGGCAATGTCCGCGCCGCCGAGCAGCAGCTCAACTCGGTCACCGGCTTCCTCGCCGACGACAAGGAGAACCTCGGTGCCGCGCTGAAGGAACTGGGCACCGCACTGGGCCAGGTCAAGGGCTTCATCCAGAAGAACCGCGGCGCCCTCAAGGCGAACGTGGACGCCCTGGTACCACTCACCCAGACCCTGGTCGACCAGCGGGCGTCGCTCGCCGAGTCACTGGACACACTGCCGCTCGCCGCGGGCAACGTCGTCAACGCCTACGACCCGGTGAACCGCACGCTCAACGGCCGTACCAACCTCAACGAGCTCTCCATGGGCGGACCGCTCGCTCAGTCCCCCGGACTCGCCGGCCTCACCCCGGTGGACGGCGCACGCCGCAAGGCGCTGCCCACCCTGCCGCTCCCCGCCGTCGGCACCGTCTACGGCACCCCGGCGAAGACCGCCACGGAAAAGAAGGGGGCGAACCGATGAGCCGAGTGCTGCGCAGACCCGGAGCCCGCACGACCGGCGTCGCCGCGGCGCTGGCCGTGGGCGTCGGCCTGGCCCTCGTCGTCACCGCCTCCGGCCTGCCGTCGTTCACCGGGATCGACCAGGTCCCGCTGCCCGGCGGCGCCGACCTCGGCGACCACCCCTACGAGATCACCGCGGAGTTCGCGGACGTGCTCAGCCTCGCCCCGCAGGCGTCGGTGAAGGTCAACGACGTCGCCGTCGGCCGTGTCACCAAGGTCTCCCTCGGCTCGGGCAGCTGGAACGCCAAGGTCACCATGCGTGTCAACGGCAAGGTCGAACTGCCCGCCAATGCCTACGCCCACCTGGAACAGTCCAGCCTCCTCGGCGAGAAGTACATCCAGCTCGCCGCGCCCGCCCGCGGCACCGCACAGGGCAGACTCGCCGACGGAGACCGGATCCCGCTGTCCCGCACCAACCGGAACCCCGAGGTCGAAGAAGTCTTCGGCGCCCTGTCGATGCTCCTCAACGGCGGTGGTGTCAACCAGCTCAAGACCATCACCACTGAGCTCAACAAGGCACTCGCCGGACGCGAACCCCAGATGCGCTCCATGCTCGGCCGGGTCAACACCCTCGTCACCGACCTGGACGGCCACAAGAAGGACATCACCGACGCACTCGACGGGGTGAACCGGCTCTCCGCCACCCTAGCCACCCGTAAACAGGACGTCGGTACGGTCCTCACCGGGCTCAGCCCCGGCCTGAAGGTCCTGGAGAAACAGCGCGGCTCGCTCCTCACCATGCTGCGTTCGCTCGACACCCTCTCCACCGTCGCCGTCGACACGGTCAACAAGAGCAAGGCCGACATGATCGCCGACCTCAAGGCCCTCGCCCCCAGCCTCAAGGCGCTCGCCGACTCCGGCCGCGACCTGCCCGACTCCCTCCAGGTGCTGCTCACCTACCCGTTCACCGACGAGGTGCTGCGCGGGGTGAAGGGCGACTACCTCAACGTCTACCTGGATGTGACGGCCATGCCCGGCACACAGATCATCCCGCCGCTCATCCCGGCGGTCCCGCCGCGGAGCGGGACCAGTACCAGCGGGGCCGGCCGGGCACTGCCGCTGCCCCTCCCCGAGGTCCCGACGGCGGGCACGGACGGGAGCAGCCGATGATCACCCTCGCCATCCGGCTCAAGAACATCGCCTTCCTGGTCATCGCGGTCCTCGTACTCGGCTTCCTCGGAGTGCGGTACGCAGACCTCGGCCACTACATCGGCCTGCGCAGCTACTACACCGTCAAGGTCCAGCTCCCGCGCACCGGCGGGCTGTACACCCACTCCAACGTCACCTACCGGGGCGTTTCGGTGGGCCGCGTCGGGCCGATCGAGCTCACCGACGACGGAGTCGAGGCCGAACTGCGCATCGAGAAGGACGCCCCGAAGATTCCGGACGGCCTCAAGGCCGTCGTCGCCAGCCTCTCCTCGGTCGGCGAGCAGTACGTGGACCTGCGGCCCACCCGCACCGGGGGACCGTATCTGGCGAACGGCTCCGTCATCGACCAGGCCGACACCACCGTCCCCGCCCCCGTCACCGACGTACTCACCAGCGTCAACGACCTCGCGGGCTCGGTCGATCCGGAATCGCTGCGCACGGTCGTCGACGAGTTCGCCGCCGCGTTCGAGGGACGCGGCGACGACCTCCAGGTGCTGCTGGACACCGGGGGCGACTTCGTCCGGGCGGCGGACGACGCGCTGCCGGTCAACACCCGGCTCATGATCGACGGCCGGACCGTGCTGCGTACCCAGGCCGAACAGGGCGAGGCGCTCAAGGGCTTCGCCTCCGGCGCCGGGGAACTGGCCGCACAGCTCAAGGGATCCGACACCGACCTGCGCAAACTGATCGCGGTCGCCCCCGACGCGACCGGACAGATCAGCGGACTGCTGCGGGACCTCGACCCGGGCTTCGGCGTCGTCGTCGCCAACCTCCTCACCACCTCCGAGGTCGCCGTCACCCGGCAGCGCGGCATGGAGGAACTCCTGGTGAAGCTGCCCGCGGTGGCGGCCGCCGGGGCCAGCGCGATCGACGAGAACGGCGCCCGGTTCGGGATGTCGGTGACCTTCTTCGAACCGCTGCCCTGCACCGCAGGATACGGCGGCACGGTCTACCGCAGCGGCCTGGACACCTCGGCCGGACCGCCCGTCAACACCAAGGCACGCTGCACCTCTTCGCCCGGCACCGGCATCAACGTCCGCGGCAGCGCCAACGCGCCCAGGGGCGGCGCCGTGCCCGAGCCCGCCAAGCCCGGCTCGATGCTGCTGGGCGACGACACGGACCGGCTCCCGGGCGCGCTCGGTGTCACCGGCCGGCGCCCGTCGGACGGCGACGGCATGGCCGGCCTGCTGGGACTCGGACAGGAGGGCGGCCGATGACGACACGTACGAAGACCCTGACCGGCTGGGCGGTGCTGCTCGCCGCCGTGCTGGTCTGCGCCCTCGGCGGCTGGTCGTACGCGCGGGCGCGCGGCGACGACAGCCTCGCGTACGCGAAGAGCCGGGATGCCGCGCTGGCCGACGGCAAGCACCGCCTCGCCCTGCTGAACAGCCTCGACGCCAAGGACGCCAGGAGCGTGGACAGCGGTCTCGGCGCCTGGCTCGACTCCTCGACAGGGCCGCTTCACGACCAGCTGGCGCGCACCCGGAGCAAGGACGCGAGGGAACTCACCAAGTCCGGTGCCACCGCACGCGGCGAGGTCACGGACGCGGCGCTCACCGCGCTCGACGAGCGGACCGGAACGGCCGGAATGATCGCGACCGTCGATGTCGAGGTCACCCCGCGCTCCGGAAGGGCCGGCACCGAACGCAAGCGCTTCGAGGCCACGCTGGCCCGCACTCCGGACGGCTGGAAGGTCAAGGCGCTCACGGCGATTCCGGTCGGGAGCGGCGAATGAAGGAGCGGGGAGGGACAGCGGTCGTGAGCACGGACACCGACACGGACACGGAGACACGGGACGCCGAGGAAGCCGGTGCGGTCGCAGAGGAGGACCGGCCGGACCCGTCCGGGCCCGCCCGGCGGTGGCCACGCATCGTGGCAGCCGTCCTGGTCGTCGCACTGCTCGCGACCGGTGGCGTGCTCTTCGCCGAGGGCAGGGCGCTGCGCGACACCCCCGCCACCTCGAACCGCGCGTTGACCGACAGCGAGGCGACCACTCGGGTCGCGGGCGATGTCAGCAACGCACTCGGCAAGGTCTTCTCCTACAGCCCGCAGGCCACCGCCGTCACCAAGGAGTCGGCGAAGCAACTCCTGGCAGGCAAGGCGCTCCAGCAGTACGCGGCCCTGTTCGGGCAGGTCGAGAAGCAGGCCGCGGACCAGAAGCTGACGCTGACCACCCATGTCGTGCGCGCCGGAGTGACCCGGCTGACGGACGACAGCGCCCACCTGCTGGTCTTCCTCGACCAGGTCTACGAGCGGGAGGGCAAGCCGGCCACCACGGCGGCGGCCCAGCTCTCCGTCACCGCTCAACTGCGGGACGGACACTGGACCGTGGTCGAGATCGCCTCCAGATAGCAGCACCGCAATCGCGCAACTCGGTACGGATCGGCCGGCAGGAGAGAGAGACAGCAATGGCACGGGTACGGATGACGGGGAACCCGCTGGTGGCGGCTGCGGTCGTGCTGGCGGTCGCGGCGGCCGGCGCGGCAGCCTGGGGCGGAGTGTCGTGGTACGACGCCGCGCACGACGAGTCGGCGGCGTACGCGCAGTCCCGCGACGAGGCACTGGCCGCGGGCGAGCAGGCCGTGCAGAACATGAACACGCTCGACCACCGGAGGCTGGATCAGGGCCTCGACACCTGGGAGGACTCCACCACCGGCGACCTGCACCAGCAACTGGTCGACGGACGCTCGGCGTTCGTGAAGCAGATCCAGCAGGCCAAGACGGTCAGCACGGCCCAGATCCTGTCCGGGGCTGTGACCGAACTCGACGACCGGGCCGGCAAGGCCGGAGTCATGGTGGCGCTGCGGGTCACCGTGACCGCGCCGGAGGGCAAGCCCGCGGTGAAGGAGAGCCGGATGCTCGGCAAGCTCACCCGTACCTCCGAAGGGTGGAAGCTCAGCGCCCTCGGCCAGGCGCCTGTCGGCAACACGGCCGGCTGACGCCACCGACTCCCACCCCGCCACCGAGAGGACCCCCGGACATGTCGACGACTCGTCACCTCGTCAACCGCCGGCGCCGGCTGGCCACCGTCGCCGCGGAACGCGCCACAACCGTCACCGCCCCGCCGCGGCGGCCCGCGACCACGGAAGCGCCCCAGGACGAGTCGGCGCCTGCCCCCGACACGAAGGACACCACCACCGACGACGGGGTCACGGACGACCTCGGTCCGGCGGAGGGCCGGGATAGGAAGGCACCGCGGGGCGAGCGGCCGTCCCGTCTCCTTGTCCGGCTGCCCGCCGTTCTCTGCGCCCTCACCGTGCTGCTCGGGGCCTTCGCCGCCTGGGCGTTCACCTCGGCCGGCAGCCTGCGCGACGAGCCGTCCCGGCAGAACACCGCGCTCACCGACATCGCGCGGACCAGCGAGGTGAAGGGCCAGATCGCCGACGCCGTGGGCGCGGTGTTCTCGTACAACTACGCCTCGCCCGGCAATTCCGACCAGGCGGCCAGGACTCACCTGGTCGGCAAGGCGGTGCAGCAGCACAAGGACATGCTCGCCCAGGTCCGGGCCCAGGGCCAGAAGCAGAAGCTCGTACTCACCACGACCGTCACCGACAGCGGTGTGGAGCTCCTCGACGGCGACCGGGCCAGACTGCTCATCTTCGCCGACCAGAGCAACACCCGTACCGGCAAGTCGGACGAGACGACCTATGCAGCGGCCATGTTCGCCGTGGACGCAGTTCGCCGCGGCAACACCTGGCGGGTCTCCGCCATCGACACCTTCACCCGGTGACCCGGGGGGAGAGGGGAGCACGATGAGGTTCAACGGCACGATGCGCCGCGGACTCAGAGGCACGGCGGCCGCGGTCGCCGCGGCAGCCGCGCTCACCGCGTCCCAGGCACCGGAACTCGTCGGTCACGAAGTGACGCCGAAAAAGCGTCAGGAGACCGACGAGGTGAAGTGGTCGCACGTACCCAACGACGACTCGTACCACACCGAAATCCCGCCGCTGCAGTCGCCGAAGCCGCCGAAGGCCGGTACGAAGCAGAGCCCGGCCGCCGCCCTGTCATGGGCCGAGGCGGGCATCCCGGCCACGGTGCTCGCCGCCTACCGCAAGGCGGAGAGCGCACTCGGGAGGACCGACCCCGGATGCCGTCTGCCGTGGCAGTTGCTCGCGGCGATCGGCAAGGTCGAGTCCGGCCAGGCGGGTGGGGGACGGGTGGACAAGCACGGCACGGCCCTCACCCCGATCCTCGGGCCGGTCCTCAACGGCGCGGGCTTCGCCAACATCCCGGACACCGACGGCGGCGCGTACGACGGCGACCGGACCTACGACCGGGCGGTCGGCCCGATGCAGTTCATTCCCTCGACCTGGGCCCACTGGGGCAAGGACGGAAACGGTGACGGCCGCCGCGATCCGGGCAACATCTACGACGCCGCGCTCGCCGCCGGGTACTACCTCTGTGCCGGACCGCGCGATCTGTCTGTGAAGGCCGACCTGGACCGGGCGATCCTCAGCTACAACCACTCGGACACCTATCTGCGCACCGTGCTGTCCTGGCTGGAGTTCTACCGCAAGGGCATCCACCCGGTGCCCGACGGCAAGGGCACCGTCCCGAAGAGCCCCGGTGCGGGCGGCCCGAACAAGCCGAAGCATCCGGTCGGCGGACCCGGCACCCCGGACGGCGGCATCATCGTGGGCCCGCAGCCCGGCGGTTCGCCGCACCCCTCCCCGTCGTCCGGCACCGAGCCCTCCGGATCGCCGACCGCCTCCCCGGACCCCACCGCCTCCCCGGATCCCACCGACCCGGGCACCGCCTCACCCGATCCGACCGACAGCGCAACGGCCGGTCCGGACCCCGGTACGAGCCCCGACCCCGGCGCCTCGGAGCCGGGCCCCGGCTGCCCGACGGACTCGCCCTCACCGGACCCGTCCGGGACCGCAGGGGCCACCGAGTCCCCGGAACCCGGGCCGACGACGAGCGAGGACCCCTGCGCCCCGCCGTCGGGCTCACCGTCCGCCGGCTGACAGCACCTCGGCCAGGTCGTACCGCACCACCTCCTCCAGCTGCGCGTAGGTGCAGCTGGAAGGGGTGCGGTCCGGCCGCCACCGGCGGAACCGGGCGGTGTGCCGGAAACGGTCACCCTCCATGTGCTCGTAGGCCACCTCGCAGACCCGCTCCGGGCGCAGCGCCACCCAGGACTGGTCCTTCTTCCCCGACCAGCGGCTCTGCGTACCGGGCAGCCGGGCGTGCTCGTGCGCCTCGGCATCGGCCCAGGCCGCCCACGGGTGACCGGCGAAGCCGACGCGCAGCGGCTCCAGCTCGGCGACCAGCTCCGCGCGGCGCCGCATCGAGAAGGCGGCGCAGACCCCGACGTGCTGGAGCACACCCCCGGAGTCGTACAGGCCGAGCAGCAGCGAGCCGACGACCGGGCCGCTCCTGTGGAAGCGGTACCCGGCCACCACGCAGTCGGCGGTCCGTTCGTGCTTGATCTTGTACATCACCCGGGTGTCCGGGCGGTACGGCAGGTCGAGCGGCTTGGCCACCACACCGTCGAGCCCCGCGCCCTCGTAGCGCTCGAACCACTCCTGGGCGAGGGCCGGGTCCGTGGTCGCCGGGGCGAGATGGACGGGGGCCGACGCTCCGGACAACGCCGCCTCCAGCACGGCGCGCCGGTCGGACTGCCGGGTGGCGAGCAGCGAGTCGTCGCCCACCGCCAGGATGTCGAAGGCGATCAGACTGGCGGGGGTATGCTCGGCGAGCAGCCGCACCCGGGAATCCGCGGGATGGATCCGCTCGCTGAGCCGGTCGAAGTCCAGCCGCCCGCCGTACGCGATCACGATCTCGCCGTCGATCACACACCGCGGCGGCAGATTCTCCCGGACCGCGGTGACCAGCTCGGGGAAGTAGCGGGTGAGCGGCTTGCCGGTGCGGCTGCCGATCACCACCTCCTCGCCGTCCCGGTGCACGATCGCGCGGAAGCCGTCCCACTTGGCCTCGTACTGCATACCGGGCGGGATTCTGGACACGGACTTGGCGAGCATCGGCTTCACAGGAGGCATCACCGGCAGATCCATGGCCCGATTCTCACCCACGACCGGGCGCAAGTCTCCCGATATGCGGCATATGTGAGCCAGGCCTACCGTGACCGTCATGAGTGCAGCGGTGAAAGCAGTGGAGCTCGAAGCCGACGGACGGGCCGTACGTATCTCCAGTCCGGACAAGGTCTACTTCCCGGAGAAGGGCTACACCAAGAGGGACGTGGCCGAGTACTTCCTGGCCGTCGGCCCCGGCATCACCCGCGCCCTGCGCGACCGGCCCACCACCCTCCAGCGCTTCGTGGACGGCGTCGAGGGCGAGTTCTTCTACCAGAAGCGCGCCCCGAAGAACCTCCCCGGCTGGATCCCCACGGCACGGATCGCCTTCCCGAGCGGCCGTCCCGCCGACGAGATCTGCCCCACCGGACTCGCCGCCGTCATCTGGGCGGCCAACCTCGGCACCCTCACCTTCCACCCCTGGCCGGTCCGCAGCACCGACACCGATCACCCCGACGAACTGCGCATCGACCTCGACCCGCAGCCCGGCACGGACTACGCCGACGCGGTGCGCGCCGCCCACGAGCTGCGGACCGTGCTCGACGACCACGGGCTGCGCGGCTGGCCCAAGACCTCCGGCGGCCGGGGCATCCATGTCTTCGTCCCGATCGCCCCGGAGTGGACGTTCACCGAGGTCAGACGCGCCACCATTGCCGCCGGACGCGAACTGGAACGCCGCATGCCGGACCGGGTGACCACGGCCTGGTGGAAGGAGGAGCGCGGCGAGCGGATCTTCGTCGACTTCAACCAGACCGCCCGTGACCGCACCGTCGCCTCCGCCTACTCCGTACGTCCCCGCCCGCACGCCCCGGTCTCCGCCCCGCTGCGCTGGGAGGAGATCGACGACGCCGAACCGGGCGACTTCGACATCAGGACCATGCCGAAGCGCTATGCCGACGTGGGCGACGTGCACGCGGACATGGACGACCACGCCTTCCGGCTCGACGCGCTGCTGGAGCTGGCGGACCGGGACGAGCGGGAACGCGGACTCGGCGACCTGCCGTACCCGCCGGAGTACCCGAAGATGCCCGGCGAGCCGAAACGGGTCCAGCCGAGCCGGGCCCGGCACGACGAGAACACTGCGGGATGAACGCTCCCGGCCCGGAACCCTCCGCCCCGCACGGGGCACATGGCAGACCGCTGACCCGCGCCGAGAAGTGGGCCGTGTACAAGGGGTCGCCGTACTTCCCCGCGACCGTCCTGGTGTTCATCCTCGCCGCGGCCTGGGCGGTGGTCTCCTGCACGGTGTTCTGGGTGTGGCGCCACCGGCACCCGGGAGGCCGTGACCACATGCCTCGGCATGCGGCCACGGCCACCTGATCCGGGTCCGGGCTACAGCTCCTTGATACGGATGTCGCGGTACGAGACCACGTCCGTGGTGCTGTGGACCTGGAGTCCGATGTAGCCGGAGGCGTACCGCCTGCCGTCGGTGCCCGGGTCGTCGCCGCGCGGCGGCTCGAAGACCTGACCGCCGTTGTTGTCGAACTCGTTCAGCAGGACACCGTTGCGGTAGACCGAGTAGTGCTGGTCCACCACCCGGATCTCGTAGTCGTTCCAGGTGCCCTTGGGGGTGACCCCGGCGCCGGCCAGACCGAGCCGGTCGAAGCCGTAGACCGAGCCGGTCTTGTACATGTCGCCGTCCGGACGGTCGAGGATCTGCACCTCGTGGCCGTACTTGATGGCGACCCACTCCGGACGCGGCTCCTCCGGGTTGTCGTGTACGTTCGGGAAGCGGACGAACACTCCGCTGTTGGCGTTGCCCGTGCCCGGGGCGTCGTCGCGCCACTGGAGCTTGAGCGAGAAGTCGCCGTACTGCCGGCCCGGGAACCAGAGCATGCCCATGCCGTTCACCGCGGTGGAACTGGTGAGGGTGCCGTCCGCGTTCAGCCCGAACTTTCCGCCGCCGACCTGCTGCCACTTGGCGAAGGACTCCGCCGTGCCGTCGAAGAGCTTCTTGTAGCCCTCGTCCTGGCCCGGCATGCCGATCCCCGACTGCTTGGCCGCCCGGTAGATCTTCTTGTGCTCACGGGCATCGATCACACCGGCGGCGAGCAGCTTGTCGAGGACACCGTCGACGTGCTTGAGGAACAGCGCGTGCGACGACCAGTCCTTCTCGTCCTCGATCAGCTCGTTGATCGTGCAGCGGTTGCCCGTGATGCGGTTGGGGACCCCGGTGTCGACCGTGCCGACGATGACGGTGAGCCGCTCGTCGAACTCCGGGCAGTTCGGCGCCGGTACGCCCCCGCTCTCCGCGACGGTGAACGACACCTGCTTGGCGACGGAGGTGTTGCCGGCCTTGTCCGTCGCCCGGTGGGCCACGGTGTGATAGCCGACGCGGTCGACGATGACGGTGGTGGTGTACGCGAGGTACGGGCCGCCGTCGAGCGAGTACTCGACCTTGTCCACGCCCGATTCGGCGTCGGTCGCGATGACGGTCACCCTGGCGCTGGTGATGTAGGCGTTGTCGGAGTTCTTGTCGCCCTCCACCTTCGCCGAGGTCTCCGGCGGAGTCTTGTCCTGCGTCGGCGGTGCGACGACGGTGAAGTCGACCGACTTCTCGGCCGCCGGGTTGCCGGCCCTGTCGGTCGCCCGGTAGCGGACCAGGTGGGTGCCGGTCTCGTGCACCATCACCGGTGCGGTGTAGGGCTGCCAGGCGCCGTCCGCACCGAGCGCGTACTCGATGGTGTTGACGCCGGAGCCGGTGTCGGAAGCGGTCACGGTGACCGTCGCCATCCCCAGGTACCGCCCCTGGTCGTCCTTCTCGCCGGACACGGTCGCCGAGGTCTCCGGCGGAGTCTTGTCGTCCGTGGGCGGTGCGGCGACCGCGAAGCCGACCGACTTCTCCGCCGCCGTGTTGCCCGCCTTGTCGGTGGCCCGGTAGCGGATCGTGTGCGTACCGACCTCGTTCACCACGACCGGCGCGGTGTACGGCTGCCAGGCGCCGTCCGCCCCCACCGCGTACTCCACGGTGTCGACGCCGGAGCCGTCGTCGGTCGCCGAGACGGTGACCGTGGCCTGTCCGACGTACGCGCCGTCGGCGTTCTTGTCACCGTCCACCTTCGCCGAGGTCCCGGGCGCCGTGGTGTCCTCGCCGCCGCCGTCCTCGGTCACGGTGAGGATGCCCTGCATCGCCTCGTGCCCCGGCATGGTGCAGTGGTAGAAGTACCGGCCGGGGGTGAGCGTGACCTCGGCGGTGTGCCTGCCGCCCTGGTCGTCGGCCGGGTTGGCCAGGATGTTCAGCGTGACGTCGTTGTTGAACTCCGGGTCCGAGACGCTGAAGGTGAGGGTGTGCGGCATTCCCGTGGTGTTGCCGGTCGCCGCACTGTTCTCGAAGACGATGGTCGCCTTGCCGGCCACCGCGGTCTTCGGGGCGGACAGATAGTGGTCGATGGGGTCGCCCGCGGTCCAGGTGAGGACCTGCTCGGCCGCCGCACCGGCGGGAGTCGCCGTACGGCCGTACGCCGCCGTCGAGGTCAGCCCCAGCACCATCAGGAACGAACCCAGCAGCGCGAGCCACAACCGGGCCGGACGGCACCGCTTTCGCGAGAGGACCGGACGATGTCTCACCGCACTGCCGCCTTCCTGGCCAGATCACCGGCGGCCGGGGTCGGACCGCCGCCCTTGTAGGTCACGCGCCACAGCGCGGACTTGGAATCGGAGGTGAAGAAGCCGCGCCCGTAGTCCAGGACGTACAGCGAACCGTCCGGGGCGAACTTCCAGTCCATCAGGTTGCGGATGCCGTCCGCCCCGACCGGGATGATCTTCTTCAGGGACTCGGCGTGCGTGGGCAGACCGCCCTTGCCGACCGTCTTCGGATCGGTGAGCACGGCGTGCCGGGGCTGGGTACCGTCGTAGAAGTCGCCGACGAACCACTTGCCGTCCCAGTACGAGGGCCACTTGTCGGCGCTGGTACTTGCCGCGTCGTACCGGTAGACCGGGCCGTTCATCGTGGCCTGGCCGCCGCCCTTGAGCCATGGCAGCAGCTGCTTCTGGTCCTCGGCCTTGTAGCTGGGGACGCCGTTCGCGTCGCGCGGGTAGTCCACGCCACCGCCCTGCGGGGAGTACCAGATGGTGTTGGAGGTGACCGGCGGCAGATTCACCAGACCGTCGTTGTTGGGGGACTCGTTCTTCGGGTGGTCGCAGTCGTACCAGCCGAGCGGCTTGGACGGGTCCGGCAGACTGCGGTCCCGGTAGGGCTGCTTGTTGCCCATGCAGTACGGCCAGCCGTGGTTGCCCGCCTTCGTGATCGCGGCGAACGTGTCGTACTTGGCCGGGCCCCAGGTGGTGGAGGGCGAGCCCGCGTCGGGGCCGACCCAGCCCGCGTACAGCGTGTCGGTCGACTTGTCGACGGAGATCCGGGCCGGGTTGCGCACACCCATCACATAGATCTCGCCGCGGGTCCTGCCGCCGCCCTCGTCGGGCTCCTCGCCGGTGAAGAGATTGCCCTCGGGCAGCGTGTAGGTGCCGTCGTCCTCCGGGTGGATCCGCAGGATCTTCCCGTTGAGGTTGTTCGTGTTGCCCGCGGTGCGGCGGGCGTCGGCGAACGAGACGCCCTTGTAGTTCGGCTGCGGGTTGTTCCCCGAGTAACCGTCGCTGAAGCCGGAGGAGTTGTTGTCACCGGTCGCGATGTACAGATTGCCCTTGGAGTCCCAGGCCATCCCGCCCCCCGCGTGGCAGCAGCTGTGGACCTGGACGGGCCAGTGCAGCAGCACCTTCTCCGAGGAAAGATCCAGTTTGTTCGTGGACAGGTCCATGGTGAAGCGCGAGACCTGACGCACCGCCATCTGCTTGTCGCGGTCCAGCTTCGAGTGCGGGGTGTAGTGCAGATACACCCAGCCGTTCTTCTCGAAGTCCGGGTCCAGCTCGATGCCGAGCAGCCCCTCCTCGACCTTGACCAGTTCGTCCCCACCGCCCTTGTTGCCGAAGACCGTCAGCTCGCCGGCGAGGGTGACCTTCTTGGTCTTCGGGTCGTAGACATGGATCTGCCCCAGCCCCTTGCCGATGTCCGGGTCGTTCCAGTCGGTGACGACCGGCCTGCTGCCGTCGGCGCCGCCGCGCCCGATGTACAGCACGCGTCCGTCGGGGGCGGCGACCAGGCCGTGCGGCTCGCCGATCTGGTCGTTCCGGCCCGGCTGGTTGGGCTGGGTGACCCGTTCGGCCTTGTAGTTGGCGTTGATGGTGGCCTTGCAGTCGGCCTGCGAGATCCGGGTCGTCCAGTTCAGCGCGCCGCGCAGATGGTCACGGAAGTCGGTCTCCGCGAAGCTGTCGACCGTACCGCCCATAGCCGTGTAGAAGGACCGTCCGCCGTCGTAGTCGCGGCACCAGGAGACCGGGTGGTCCCAGCCGTTGGCACTCGCCCCCGGCTTGTAGGTGATCTCGCGGACGCGCGCCACGGTGTGCACGTCGCCGGACGGATTCTTCGTCCAGTTCAGCCACTTGTCGGGTCGCTTCCACTCCAGCGGGAGGTTCTTCGTCGCCGGATGCTGACGGTCGCCGATCTCGACCGTCGCGCGCTGTACGGAGGCCGGGCCGTCCGCCGCCGGGCGGGCGCCGACCAGGCCGGTGAACCAGTCCGAGTACGGCTCGGTGCGCGCGGCGTCATGGATGCCGAGGAAGCCGCCGCCGGCCTCCATGTACGCCTCCAGACCGGCCTCCTGCTCCGGGTCGAGGACATCGCCGCCGCCGGTCAGGAAGACCACGGCGTTGTACCTGCCGAGCTTTTTGCCGTTGGTGAAGACCGTGGGGTCGTCGGTGGCGACGGTCCTGAACCGGCCGGTCTCCGGACCGGTGAGCCCGATCCTCTCGATCGCCGCGATCCCGGCGTCGACCGTCGGGGACTCCTCGGTGGCCGAGGCGTGGAACACCAGCACCTTGACGTCGGAGCCGCCCGGCGGCGACGGCAGGGACAACGTTGTCGCCGAGGATCCGGGCGGCTCCGGAAAGGGCCTGGCCGCAGCCGTGTTGGCGCCGAGCAGGGAAGCGGTCAGTGCGCCGGTCGCGAGGCCCGCCGCGAGTCCGCGTCGCGATCTGGACCTGTGATGTGGTGTGCGCTGCATGTGGTCACCCACCCCTCTTTGGTCACTGCAACAGCGCATGAAGGTAGACCTCTTTTCGCGGCCCGCCAATAGCTATGGCGGCAATTCCACGAACTTTGTCCTGACTGTGGATAAACTGCGTTCCTCCGGCTACGGTGTGGGCCTTGTCCGGGGCGAGTCGGCGCTCCAAATTCCTTGGTGCAGTGGGGAGTTCGGCATGGACAGAAGGAGCTTCAACCGGCGGATGCTGGTCGGCGGCGGAGTGGCGGCCGCGACCGGCCTGACATCGTTGTCCCTCGGTTCGATCGAGGCCAGCTCGGCGGAGCTTGCACTGGCTACCGCCCCGGCGGGCGGTGCGGTCCGCCATCTCAAGCTGTACGCCGAGAAGCTGGCGGACGGTCAGATGGGGTACGGGCTGGAGAAGGGCAAGGCGTCGGTGCCGGGGCCGCTCATCGAGATCAACGAGGGAGACACCCTGCACATCGAGTTCGAGAACACGGCCGATGTGCCGGTCAGCCTCCATGCGCACGGCGTCGACTACGACATCGCCAGCGACGGCACCCGGATGAACAAGAGCATCGTCGAACCGGGCGGGACCCGTACCTACACCTGGCGCACCCACGCCCCCGGCCGGCGCAAGGACGGCACCTGGCAGCCGGGGAGTGCGGGCTACTGGCACTACCACGACCATGTCGTCGGCACGGACCACGGCACCGGAGGCATCCGCAAGGGCCTCTACGGTCCGCTGATCGTCCGGCGTATGGGTGACATCCTGCCGGACAAGACGATCACGATCGTCTTCAACGACATGACGATCAACAACAAGCCGGCCCACGAGAGCCCGAACTTCGAGGCCACGGTGGGGGACCGGCTCGAAGTGGTCATGATCACGCACGGTGAGTACTACCACACGTTCCACATCCACGGTCATCGCTGGGCGGACAACCGGACCGGCCTGCTCACCGGCCCCGACGACCCGAGCAGGGTCATCGACACGAAGATCGTCGGCCCGGCGGACTCCTTCGGCTTCCAGGTCGTCGCGGGCGAACACGTGGGCGCGGGCGCCTGGATGTACCACTGCCATGTGCAGAGCCATTCCGACATGGGCATGGCCGGACTGCTGCTGGTCGCCAAGCCGGACGGCACGGTGCCGGGGTACGAGCCGCACGACATGACGGCGCCGGGCAAGACGGCGCCGGGCAAGACGGCGCCGGACAAGACGGCCCGGGACAAGGCGCCGGACAGGACGGCCCGGGACAAGGCGCCGGACAGGACGACTCGGAACAAGATGGCGCCGGACAAGACGGCGCCGGACAAGACGACACGGGACACGGCGTCCGGAAGCGCACAGAAGGACACGGCCGCGCACGACCCGGCGGCACACGGATCCTGACACCGCCGGCCCGCGAGCCCCGACGCCGCCGGTCCGCCGGCCCGGACGGCGTCAGCTCTCCGGCACCACGTCTCGGGCCGTCCTGTCCGTCCCGGTGGGCGCGGCCGGCGAGGCCGTTTTGGCCGTTCCGGTCGCGAGGCGCAGTTGTTCCTCCTCGACGATGCGTCGGGCCAGAGCCCCGTCCGACACATCCACGGCGTCCGGCGTCGTCTCGGCGACATCGCTGCGCCGTGCGTACAGGTCGAACAGCCGCTCCTTGCGGGCCAGAATGTCCAGCATCCGTTCGTCGACGCTGTCGGCCGCGAGGAGCCGGTGCACCTGGACGGTCCGTATCTGGCCCATCCGATGGACGCGGGCCACCGCCTGATGCTCCGTCGTCGGCTTCATCTGCGGTTCGCAGATGATGACGACCGACGCCGACTGCATGTTCAGCCCTACACCGCCCGCCTGGATCTGGCTGAGCAGCACGGCATGACCGTCCACGGCTCCGAAGTCGTCGATCAGCCGTTGCCGGCGGGCGGCCGGGAGGTTTCCGGAGAGCGGGCCGAACACGGGTGATTCCAGAGCCTGTCCGACGGTGTGGAGCACCTCGCGGAAGTAGGAGAACACCACGACCTTCAGGCAGTTGTCCGCAGCCTCGGCCACCAGCTCGTGCAGCCGGTTCAGCTTCGCGGACGTGCCGGGCCGGGCGTACGCGGCCCGGCGCATCCGCATGAAGTGCCCGGCGCCCACCGCCTCGCGGTAGGCGCCGAGATCGCCCGGACTGAACTCCTCCCACTCGTCGACCTGCACCAGCGCCGGGAGTTCGGTCAGCACGTCCACCTGGTTGCGCCGCAGGTAGGCCGGGGCGACCGCCCTGCGGAAGGCGAGCGATCCGGCGGCTCCGTGGGTGGTGTGTATCGAGGGGGCCAGCTCCGGCTGGAGGTGACGGACCAGGCTGCGGAACTCCTCGACGCGGTTCTCCATGGGCGTGCCGGTCAGGAACAGCACCCGTTCGGTGTGCTGCGTCCAGCCGGACACCGCCTGGGACCGGCGGGTGGCGGGGTTCTTGACGTAGTGGGCCTCGTCGACCACCAGCATGCCGGGCCGCAGGCCGCAGTCCGCGGCGGCCGGCAGCGTGTGCAGGGCGTCGAACGTGGTGAGGGCGACCCCACCGCCGCGACGCCATTCCCCGAAGGCCGACTGTCGCTCGGGGCCGTGCACCGGCAGGGTGCGCAGCGTGGAGCGGGCGCGGATCTCGCGTGCCCAGTTGATCAGCACGCTGGCCGGGCAGACCACCAGGAAGTGGGTCTCGCCCCGCGCCGAGAGATGCGCGAGGGCGGCGATGGCCTGGACGGTCTTGCCGAGCCCCATCTCGTCACCGAGGATCACCCGCTTCTGCGCGAGCGCGAACCGCGCGCCGAACGACTGGTAGCCGCGCAGCGAGACGCGCAGATGGGCGTCGTCCAGCCGCAGACCGCGCACCCGGTCTGCCATCCCGGACGGCAGGAACCCCTCGGCCGCGTCCCGGTCCGGGCCGGTGCCGGACAACTCGGCGAGCAGGCTGTAGTACTCGGCGGGCCGCAGCTCGAAATCCACCCACGCCGCGAGGTCCGACTCCGGGGCCCGCAGCAGATCCACCGAGACCTGCCCGAACAACAGCGGCAGCTCGCGCCCCTCCGCCTCGGCGACGGCGGTCCGCACCTCGGCGACGGCCTCCAGCGCCAGGGAGCGGGCCTCCCGCCCGGTGAACAGCATGCGCAGCCGGCCGCGCGCGGGACCTGCGGCGGCCAGCAGGCGTTCGAGGCGCTCGACGAGCCGGCCCGCCGCGTCCACCGCCCGCCGGACGTCGGGACCGGCGGCGACCAGCCGGTGCAGGGCGACGACCAGCGCGGTCGTGGCGCCGTCCGGGGCGTCCACGTCTATCCGGACCGCGACCGTGTCCCGCACCGCGTGGGCGATCTGGCCGGCCGCGGCGAGCACCTGGTCAGCGGTCTGTGCGCCGACCCCGGGGATCTGCCGCAGCTCGTACCGGTTGGCCTCGTGGACCTGGCCGACGGTGGTGAAACCGGCCTGCTCGACCGCGCCGATCCGCAGCCTGCCCTCGGTGACGTCCTTGAGCCTGGAGGCCGGGATGGCGGCGAGCTCCCGGCGGACGAGGGAGTCGAGCAGCGGCTTCAGCGCGGTGTGCACGGCGTCGACGGCGCGGCAGTGGTCGGCCAGCACGGCGCGCGCCGTCTCCAGCAGCAGTTCGGCCCGCGTCAGCAACTCCCGGGCGGCCCTTCCCGTGGGCGCCCCGTCCTCCGCCGCTCCGGCCTGTGTCATGTACGTCCCTCTGTCCGCGCAGCCCGGCTGCCGTCCTGCCCGGCACCTGCCCGGACGATTCCTATCGTGCCACGCGGCGCCGACGGTCCAGGTTGCTCAGGGCGTGGGCGGCCGGCGCCCGGCCGGAGAGAGCAACAGGACATCCAGGGCCCGTGCGCAGCAGCGGGCCTGCGCCAGGAACCAGTCGGTGCGCGTGCCCGTGATCACGGACGGAGCGGTCCGGACCGCCAGGGCGAAGCGGGCGTGACCGGCACCGCCAGGGCCCGCCCCCGGTGCCGACCGCGCTGCCCACTTCACCCACGCCCTGCCCGGCCTGTTCTGCGAAGGCGGCAACGTACCCGCCCTGCGAGCCCGTTCGCGCGGAGCGGACCCGGCTGATCGGTCTCACCTGGATCGAGGAACGCCAGGCCGTAATCGTCGGATCCGGTTCCGCGGTCCGCGTCGTCGAGGCCCTGCGCGGGCTGCGGCTCGCCGTTCCCGTGCACGACATCGCCATCGACTTCTGGCGGGCCATGGCCCTGCGCGGCTGCGAGGACGTGCTCGCAGCCGCCGGACTCGCACCGGACGACGCCACGTTCGTCGACGTACTCGCCGCCGGACACCGTGGCCGGTGGGCCGCCCAACTGGCGGCGCTGCGGCGCGCAGACGTCGACGCCGTGTACGTGAAGGGCGCGTCGGCCGTCGAGACCGCCCCGGCGGGAGGGAGCAGAGGCCGCCGTCGAACTCGACGAACTGGCCGACCGCCGGTTCCCGACGCATGTCGCCGGTCCGGACGGGGCAGAATACGCCCTGACCAAGAGCGCGACAGCATCGCAGACCTGACCGGAACTCATCGGCGCGCCGTATTGATGAGGCGTTGATCAGTCGTTTATCGCGACCGGGCACTGTGGGCGCATGCTGATCAACACCGTGGACGACCCCGCAATCGCCTGGCAGGAGACCGCGCTGTGCGCCCAGGCGGGGCCCGAGTTCTTCTTCCCCGCCCCCGGCAGCTCGACCCGTGAGGCCAAGCAGCTCTGCAACGCCTGCGAGGGGCGCGTGGCCTGCCTGGAGTACGCACTCGCCAACGACGAGCGCTTCGGTGTATGGGGCGGGCTCTCCGAGAAGGAGCGGGAACGGCTGCGCAGGACCGGCCGCGCTGAGCGTCCTGGCCGGCCTGGGACGATGTCCGCATGAATGATCACGACCGGGACGGCTTGCTCGCGGCGGCCGTGCGGCTGCGCACCGATGGCCACCGGGAGGAGGCGCGGCAGCGCCTGCTCTCCCTCGCGGACGTCTTCCCCGCGGACGCGGAGATCGCCTATCAGACGGCCTGGGCGCACGATGTGCTCGGTCTCGAGGCCGAAGCGGTGCCGTTCTACGAACAATGCCTGGCCGGGACCGGGCTGTCGGAGGAGGACCGCAGGGGCGCCCTGCTCGGCCTCGGGAGCACGTACCGGGTACTGGGGCAGTACGACAAGGCCGTCGAGGTGCTGCGCGAGGGGGCCGGGCGGTTCCCGGACGACGGGGCGCTGCGGACGTTTCTCGCCATGGCCTTGTTCAACACCGGTGAGCACCACGAAGCCATGCGCCTGCTGCTGGAACTGCTCGCGGCCGACAGCACGGACCCGTATGTGCGCCGGTACCGGGCGGCGATCGAGCACTACGCGCGGGACCTGAACGAAACGCTGTGAGAGTGGTTCGGGGCGTCGGTCCGCAGGGGCCGCCGGACGAGGCAACAGCATGCCCGTCCGGCGGGGAGGCGACCTTCGGGGGCGTCAGACGCCGGCGCGCGCGGCCATCCGGGCTTTGCGGGCGGCGAGCTTCTCGTCGAACTTCGCCGCCTCCGTGTCCAGGCCGCCCATGTACAGACCCAGCTCCTCCTGCGCCTTCAGGCCGTCGGGGCCCAGGCCGTCGATGGAGAGGACCTTGAGGAAGCGCAGCACGGGCTGGATCACGTCGTCGTGGTGGATGCGCATGTTGTAGATCTCGCCGATCGCCATCTGCGCGGCGGCCCGCTCGAAGCCCGGCATGCCGTGACCGGGCATCCGGAAGTTGACGATGACGTCGCGCACGGCCTGCATCGTCAGGTCCGGGGCGAGCTCGAAGGCCGCACCGAGGAGGTTGCGGTAGAAGACCATGTGCAGGTTCTCGTCGGTGGCGATGCGCGCCAGCATGCGGTCGCAGACCGGGTCGCCCGACTGGTGGCCGGTGTTGCGGTGCGAGACGCGGGTGGCCAGCTCCTGGAAGGCGACGTAAGCCACGGAATGCAGCATCGAATGCCGGTTGTCCGACTCGAAGCCGTCCGACATGTGTGCCATCCGGAACCGCTCCAGCTTGTCCGGGTCGACCGCGCGCGAGGTGAGCAGGTAATCACGCATCACGATGCCGTGCCGGCCCTCCTCGGCGGTCCAGCGGTGCACCCAGGTGCCCCAGGCGCCGTCGCGGCCGAAGAGCGAGGCGATCTCGTGGTGGTAGCTGGGGAGGTTGTCCTCGGTCAGCAGGTTCACCACCAGCGCGACCTTGCCGATGTCGGTGACCTTGGACTGGTCGGCCTGCCAGGCCTCACCGTCCTCGAAGACGCCGGGGAAGTTCCGTCCGTCGGAGAACGGAACGTACTCGTGGGGCATCCAGTCCTTGGCGACCTTGAGATGGCGGTTGAGCTCCTTCTCCACCACCTCTTCCAGGGCGTACAGCAGCTGGGCGTCGGTCCACGCCTTGGGGCTGCCGAGGTGGGGAGCGGTGATCGTCACGGGGAACTCCTGGGAACGGGAGAAGTACCTACGGGTACGTAGGTTACGAGTCCGTAGGTTAAGGCTGAGGTAAGCCCACCGCCAAGCCGACCCCTCCGATGCCCCGTTATGTGACGTTATGTACGCATGCCAGGAACCGGCCGGCCCCCGGTGCGCGGGCGCTCCGAACTGGTCGGCGCACTCGGGGCTGACGCTCGCGGGGGCGCGGAAAGGGTCGGCTGCGTGGTCGGAGCAGATGGCCCGCCGCGCCTGACCTCACCGCGGAGATCAGCGCCCGCAGTGCCTCCATGGAATCGCTGACATGGGTGGTGGCGTCCGTGGTGGAGCCGATGCAGGCCCTGCCCTGGTCGTCGACGACTGTCCGGCGCCCGGGAAGCCGCCGGCCGCGAACGGAATCACCCGGACCCGTTCGGACCGCTCGGCGATGTGGTCCAGTTGGGCCCGCGCCACCCTCGGACCGGCGAACTGCATGCGCAGCGCAGCCTCGTGGACCACCGACTCGTAGCCGTCGGTGATCTCCTCACCCGGCACGGCCTTCCAGCGCTACGTGAGACGGTCGTACTCGCCGCCTCCGAACTGGTCGCGACCGCCCACCGGTTCATTTCGGACCGGGAGATGCTCCTGTGGGTGCACTGGCAGTTCGACCCACCGCGCATCGCCCTCTACGACCAGCACCCCTCCCACGGCTCGGCCGTGAAGTCCGAGAAATCCCGGGAGCGGCGCGGCGACAGCATGTGACTGCCGGCCGCCGCGGTCGGCGCGCACGGCGAGGGCTGGGGCTTGCGCCCGCGCTGCCTCCCTCCGGCTGCAAGGCCTGGGCCCTGCTCCACAGATGATCCGGCGCCCGCCGATCGCCCGGGGCCCTGGCCGCCCCTCGCCGGAGCCGGCCCGTCTGAGAGGAGGGGTCAGCAGGGTCCGCCGAGCAGTTCGGCCAGACCGCGGTCGAGATCCAGGAACCGGTGCTCGTCGCCGGCCGGCACCATTTCCTGCGCCCGCCCCAGAAAACGGCGCAACTCCGCCGTGCGGACGTGCACCATCGCGATTCCCTCGGCGGCATGGAACTCCAGGACCGTACGGTCGTAGCCGAACGGCCTGACGCGTACGTCCCCGACGCCGGCCGCCCCGTCCATCCCCGCCGTCAGCAGCTCGCGGGAGAACTCCCAGGAGACCTCGGTGCCTTCCAGGGTCGCCGGTGCGGGGAACGCCATGCGGACGGTGAACGGATCCTTCGGGTCGTACTGCAGGGTGGCGGGAAGTGTCTCCATCCGCGGCGCGGATGCGACCATGCGGGCCTGCACGGACTGCTGGATGACGGTGGACAAGACCTGCTCCCTTTCTCGGCCAGATGAACGGTTCCCGGCACTGATACAGACGACCGAAGCCCCTCATCCGTGCACCGAAAGGTGGCGTGAGCTGTGTCACCGCCCCCTCGCACGGCTACTTCCCGGCGGCGCGCCCTGGACTGGGCACAGCTCGTGGGCTACCTTCCGGCGCCATGAGGGTCAAGGGGAAGACGAGACGACTGATGTCATGGGGGCTCTGTGCGGCGGCGCTGACCGCGACACTGGCCACACCGGCGGCCGCGGCCGCACCGTGGGACCGGCACCACCCGGGTGAGCGCCCGGTCTGGACGCTCACCGACACCGGAACCGACGCACGCTTCCGCGGTCTCGCCGCCGTCGACCGCCGCACCGCCTGGGTCGCGGGCTCCGGGGGAACGGTGCTGCGCACCACCGACGGCGGCCGGCACTGGCGCGATGTGTCACCGCCCGGTGCGGCGCAGGAGGCGCTGGAATTCCGCGACATCGAGGCCTTCGACGCCCGGCGCGCGGTTGCGCTGGCCATCGGGGAGGGCGAGGCATCCCGGGTGTTCCGCACGGACGACGGGGGAGCGACCTGGACGGAGTCCTTCCGCAACACCGACGCACGCGCCTTCTACGACTGCCTCACCTTCTTCGACAGCAGGCACGGACTGGCGATGAGCGACCCTGTGGACGGGAAGTACCGCATCCTGTCCACCGCCGACGGCGGCCGGAGCTGGCGGGTGCTGCCCACCGAGGGCATGCCGCCGGCACAGCCGGGTGAGGCCGGATTCGCCGCCAGTGGCCAGTGCCTGGTCTCGTCGGGCCCCCGGGACGTCTGGCTGGCGACCGGCGGCGCCGCCACCGCACGGGTGCTGCACTCCGCCGACCGCGGGCTGACCTGGACCGCGGCCGAATCGACGATCCCGGCCGGCGACCCGGCCCGCGGCGTCTTCGGCCTGGCCTTCCGCGACCGCCACCACGGCATCGCGGTCGGCGGCGACTTCCGGTCCGGTGAGCCGTCGCCGGACGCCGCGGCCGTGACGGGCGACGGCGGCCGCACCTGGCACCAGGCCGCCACCCCGCCGGCCGCCTATCGCTCGGGCGTCGCCTGGCTGCCGCACAGCAGATCCGGCGCGCTGGCGGTCGGCCCGACCGGCACCGACCTCACGACGGACGGAGGCCGCACCTGGCGCGCGGTCGACACCGGCTCGTACGACACCGTCGACTGCACTCCGGACGGCGGCTGCTGGGCCGCGGGCGAGAAGGGACGAGTGGCGCGCGTGGGGCGCTGAGCCCGTTCCTCGTCCCCCGGAGTGTGGCCCGCTCCGGGGGACGGGGCCCGCTATCCGGGCAGTTGCCGGCGGTACGGGGCGAGTTCGTCCGAGGTCTTCGTCGCGATGAACTCCGTGATCCGGTACGCGCACACGCCCTGTGCCGTGAACGGGTCCTCCGCGACGATCTTCTCGATCCGCTCCCGGTCGTCCCCCACGGCCAGGATCACCCCGCCGTCGCGCGGATTCTTGCGGCCCGACGCGATGAACACCCCGGCCGCGTACTGCGTGTCCAGCCAGGCGACATGGTCCTGGAGCAGCGCGTCGACGCGATCGACCGGTGCGGTGCAGGTCAACTCGAGTACGAACATGATCGCCAGGCTGCGGGACGGTCCCGGCGGACGGCTGGGCCCGGCCGTCCGCCGCAGGTGCCGTCGTGCCGGTTGCCTAGACTCGGCCGCACCATGACGAACCTTGCGATGCCGGCCGACGAGGCCGAAGCCCGAGCCGTCCAGGACGCCCTGCGCGCCCGCGTGGTGCTCGACGAACCCGGTCCGCCGCCCGGCACCGGCCGGGTCACAGGGGTCGACGTCGCCTACGACGACGAGCGTGATGTCGTCGTCGCGGCGGCGGTCGTCCTCGACGAGGCGACCTTCGACGTGGTCGCCGAGACCACCGCCGTCGGCCGGATCACCTTTCCGTACGTCCCCGGCCTCCTCGCCTTCCGCGAGATCCCGACCGTGCTGGCCGCGCTCGAATCCCTCCCGGTCGACCCCGGACTCGTGATCTGTGACGGATACGGCCGGGCACACCCGCGCCGCTTCGGACTCGCCAGCCACCTCGGTGTGCTCACCGGTCTCCCGGTGATCGGCGTCGCCAAGAACCCGTTCACCTTTTCGTACGAGCAGCCGGGCCCGCACCGGGGCGACCAGGCGCCGCTGCTCGACGGCGAGGAGGAAGTGGGCCGGGCGCTGCGCACCCAGGACGGCGTCAAACCCGTCTTCGTCTCCGTCGGACACCGGACGAGCCTGGACAACGCCTGCGCCCACACCCTGCTGCTGGCCCGCGACTTCCGTCAGCCGGAGACCACCCGCAGAGCCGACTCGCTCTGCCGGCAGGCCCTGCGGGAGGCGACCGCCTGAGTATGCGTACGGATTCCGTTTGCCGATCACGACCGGCAAGCTGGTACGCATGAACGAACATCGAACGTCCACGCGACCCGGCACCGTCTATCTTGCTCAGCGCCGGGTCGCGGTGGGGATGACACTCGGCATGATCGCGGGAGCGGTCTGGGCCGTCTCGATGATTTTCACGCTGGTGTCCTGGGCGCTCTGAGCCCCACGGCTATGTGTGCTGATCCGGCCCCTGGGCGTTGAGCAGTGCGCGCCAGGTGACCTCGTCCCCGACGCCCGTCACGGGCAGGTTCCGGGACTCCTGGAACTCCTTCAGGGACCGCATGGTCGCGAGGGTGTACGTACCGGTGCTGTCGGTCGGCACCCCGGCGCGGTGCAGCAGGTACTGCACCGCCGTGACGGCGTCGGGTTTCGTCGTGCGCGAGTCGACCGTGACGATCAGCAACGGCCAGGTGTCCTTTCCGACCTTGCCGTCCGGGGTCAGGCCATGAGCGGCCTGGAACTCCTTGACGGCCCGAGCCGTGGCCGGACCGTAGTCGGCGTCGACCTTCACGTCGAAGCCGTTCGCGCGCAGCAGCAGCTGCACCGTACGGGCCTTCCAGAGCACATTGCCCTTGCGGGCAAGTGGCCAGTCCGTGCCTTGCGACGGCCGGTCCGACACGTTCGTCGTGGCCTTGGCGTCGCTCTGTCCGCCGGTCGGCACCAGCCACCACACGGAACAGCCGAGCGCGAGCAGGAGAATCGACGCGACGGCCAGGGACGGGAACATGACGGGGGAGCGGTCCCACCAACGGGCCGCCGCATCGTGGTGGTCGGCCGACCCGGCGGGCACGGGTGCCGGGTCCGGCGTCGCCGGCCGTTTCCCGGCCGCTGCCGTCCGCGCCAGGGCGAGGGCCCGGTCGAGGTCGTCGGCGGGGGCCCGCAGCGCCGAGTGCAACTGCTCGATGATCCGGCACGGGGCGTTGGAGGCGTGAGCGGGATTCAGATAGCGCGACAGGGTGGTCTGGTCGATCCCCAGCCGCTTGGCGAGGGACTGCTGAGTGGGTTTCTCGCGGCCGCCGCGCGCCGACGACTCCCACCAGTTCCTCAGTAGCCCGGCGAGTGCCCGCCCCGGCTGTTCCTCGCGACCCGCCACAGTGTTGTCCGTCATCGTTCTTCCCCGACTCTCTGTGTGCATAGCCGCAGGTCAGCGCCGTGCATCGGGAGCATGCCCGGGTGCGTCGACCTGCGGGACGCAGAGCGTAGTGAAAGCGCCGATCCGTGCGGCGCAGCCGAGGAACCCGCGAAGCGGCGCCAGCGCCCGCTCCCCTGGGGAACGAGGAGTTGTGGACATGCGTCGTACATCACCCGAACGAGTGGGTGCCGCCCCGGGCCTCGGTTCAGCGGGCGGAGGCGACCCGGAAGCGCAGACCGGCCGAGCGCAGTCGCTCCAGCAGCGCGTCACCCATCGCGGCGGCCGTGGTGACCTGCCCCGATGTCGGCGGGAGCTCGTCCAGGGCGAGACAGAGCGCGGACTGGGCGAGCATCTTCGCCGTCTCGCCATAGCCGGGATCCCCGCCCGAGACCTCGGTGAAGACCCGGTGCCCGCCACCCGTGCCGACGAAGCGCACGGTGAACCAGCTGCGCCGCCGGCGCTCCGCGTCCGGCCCCCTGCCCGGCTCGTACCGGTCCATCAGCCAGGACCGGGCCGCCGGAATCTGTGCGGCGCCCAGGAGCACGCCGGCCGCGGCCGTGCCGCCGAGGGCCATCGGCAGATGCCGCACCGAGGCGAAGTGGCGGTAGCGGAAGTCGGGGCCGTAGCGGTCGAGTGCCCGCGCCGAGCGCGTGACGACCTGCGGGTCCAGCGTCGGCAGCGGGAGGGCCCAGGTGCCGGTCTCCGTGCTGAAGTGCGGGGCGCCCAGCGGGGCACGGGCCCGGCGGGCGATCAGCCGCGGTTCGTGCAGCCGGCGTTCCCGGGCAGCGCGCAGCAGCCGCGGGCCACGGCCCATGGCGGTGAGCGCCGAGGCGAACGTACCGCCGGAGAACACGGCGTTGCTGCGCACGAAGCCGTCGACGGTCAGCGGCACGCCCTGCGGCAGTAGCCGGACGGTGAAGTACACCCCGAGGTCGTGCGGTACGGAGTCGAAACCGCAGGCGTGCACGATCCGGGCACCGGTCTCGCGGGCCCGCGCGTCGTGTTCCAGATACATCCGGTCCACGAACTCGGCCTCACCGGTGAGGTCCGTGTAGTCCGTTCCCGCCTCGGCGCAGGCCGCGACCAGCTTCTCGCCGTACCAGACGTAGGGGCCCACCGTGGTGGCCACCACATGGGCGGATTCGGCGAGTTCGCGCAGCGAGTGCTCGTCGTCGGCGTCGGCGTGCAGCAGCGGGAGGTCCGCGCAGCGCGGCTCGATCGCGGCGAGACGTTCGCGCAGCCGCTCCAGCTTGGCCCGGCTCCGTCCGGCCACGGCCCAGCGGCAGCCGGAGGGTGCGTGGGCGGCCAGATATTCGGCGGTGAGGGCGCCCACGAAGCCGGTGGCGCCGAAGAGAACAACGTCGTAGGGGCGTTGTGCCCCGATCTGCCTGTTCACGAATGCCTCCGCGGGGGCCGGTGCCGATGTGGCAGGCAGAGGCTAGCGGAGGGGGTCGTGGCGGTGTGCGACAGGGCGGCCCCGGTGGGGGAGGATCCCGCGGAGAAGGAACGAAGACCGACCGCCCGCCCATGGCCGGTCGGTCTGAGCGCTTGCTCGGCCAAAGGGCTTGTGCGGAGCGTGGTGCGTTCTTAGCATCATCGATGTTACATCAGTTGTGTCATACCGCTGGGGGCTTGATGGCAACGACAGAGCACGGCTCGCACGGCCCACTGGCAGGGGTGCGGGTGGTCGAACTGGCCGGCATCGGACCCGGCCCGTTCGCCGCGATGCTCCTGGCCGACCTCGGTGCCGATGTCGTCAGGGTCGACCGGCCCGGCGGCGCGGGGCTGGGCCTCGACCCCGCGTACGACCTCACCAACCGCAACAAGCGCTCCGTGCTCGTCGACCTCAAGGCCGAGGGCGGTGCCACCAAGGTGCTCGACCTGGCCGCGCGCGCCGACATCCTGATCGAGGGCTACCGGCCGGGCGTCGCCGAACGCCTCGGCGTCGGACCCGACGCCGCGCTGGCCCGCAATCCGCGGCTCGTGTACGGACGGATGACCGGCTGGGGCCAGGACGGACCGCTGGCCGAACGGGCCGGTCACGACATCGCCTACATCGCGCTCACCGGCACCCTCTCCATGATCGGCAAGCCCGGCGAGCCGCCCACCGTCCCGGCCAATCTCATCGGCGACTACGCGGGCGGCTCCCTCTATCTCGTCGTCGGCGTGCTCGCCGCCCTCCAGCACGCCCGCACCCCCGGCGGCCGGGGCCAGGTCGTGGACGCCGCGATCGTCGACGGCGCCGCCCATCTCGCCATGATGATCCACGGAATGCTGGCGGCCGGCAGCTGGCAGGACCGGCGCGGCACCAACCTCCTGGACGGCGGCTGCCCGTTCTACGGCACTTACGAGACCGCCGACGGCCAGTACATGGCGGTCGGGCCGCTGGAGCAGCGGTTCTACGACGAGTTCGGCAGGCTCCTCGGGATCGGGGACGAAGCCCTGGACCGCGGCGACATCGGCCGGTGGGAGGAGCTGCGCACCGTCGTCGCCGACCGGTTCCGGACCCGTACGCGTGCCGAGTGGACCGAGGTGTTCGAAGGGTCGGACGCCTGTGTCGCCCCCGTCCTCTCGCTCGGCGAGGCGCCGCACCATCCGCACCTCGCCGCCCGCTCCACCTTCGTCGAGCACGACGGGCTCACCCAGCCCGCACCCGCACCCCGCTTCTCCGCGACCCCCGTCTCCGTGCGCGGCGGGCCCGCGCGGCCCGGCGCGGACATCGAGGCCGTCGCCGCCGACTGGGGCGTACCCGGCATCGCGAGGCCGTGATCCCCGCCGGGCCCCGACCGGCCCGGTCCCTTCCCACCGTCAAGAACCGGCCCCCAGGAGGACCCCGTGCAGCGGCAGATCTTCACCGAAGAGCACGACGCGTTCCGCGAGACCGTGCGCACCTTCCTCACCAAGGAGGTCCTCCCGCACTACGAGCAGTGGGAGATGGACGGCATCGTCTCGCGCGAGGCATGGCTCGCGGCCGGCCGGCAGGGGCTGCTGGGCCTCGCCGTGCCCGAGGAGTACGGGGGCGGTGGCAACACCGACTTCCGGTACAGCACCGTACTTGCCGAGGAGTTCACCCGGGCCGGTGCGCCGGGCCTCGCGCTCGGGCTGCACAACGACATCATCGGCCCCTATCTCACCGGCCTCGGCACCGAGGAGCAGAAACGGCGCTGGCTGCCCGGCTTCTGCAGCGGCGAGACCATCACCGCCATCGCCATGACCGAACCCGGCGCGGGCTCCGACCTCCAGGGCATCCGCACCACCGCCGAGGACAGGGGCGACCACTGGCTCCTCAACGGGTCCAAGACCTTCATCTCCAACGGCATCCTCGCCGACCTGGTGGTCGTCGTGGCGAAGACCACCCCCGAGGGCGGCGCGAAGGGGCTCTCGCTGATCGTCGTCGAGCGTGGCGCGGAGGGTTTCGAACGAGGTCGCAACCTCGACAAGATCGGCCAGAAGTCCCAGGACACCGCCGAGCTGTTCTTCAACGACGTCCGCGTCCCCAAGGCGAACCTGCTCGGCGAGCGGGACGGCGCCTTCATCCACCTGATGACCAATCTCGCGCAGGAACGGATGGGCATAGCGGTCGCCGGGATCGCCGCGGCCGAACACCTGCTGGAGATCACCACGCGGTACGTGAAGGAGCGCGAGGCCTTCGGACGGCCGCTCGCCAAGCTCCAGCACATCAGGTTCGAGATCGCCGAGATGGCCACCGAGTGCGCCGTCACCCGTACCTTCCTCGACCGCTGCATCGTCGACCACTCCGACGGGACGCTCGACTCCGTGCACGCCTCGATGGCCAAGTGGTGGGCCACCGAACTGCAGAAGCGTGTCGCCGACCGCTGCCTCCAACTCCACGGCGGATACGGCTACATGGCGGAGTATCCGGTCGCCAGGGCGTTCACCGACGGCCGCATCCAGACCATCTACGGCGGCACGACCGAGATCATGAAGGAGATCATCGGCCGCTCGCTGCTTGCCTGACCCCCTGATGCACAACCACCCCCCGAAAGGCTGCTGTCTTGAGTACCGAAGCGTTTGTCTACGACGCGATCCGCACCCCGCGCGGCCGCGGCAAGGCCAATGGCGCCCTGCACGGCACCAAGCCGATCGACCTCGTCGTCGGCCTCATCCACGAGCTCCGCAGCCGCTTCCCCGGCCTCGACCCGGCGGCCGTCGACGACATCGTCCTCGGCGTGGTCAGCCCGCTCGGCGACCAGGGCTCCGACATCGCCCGGATCGCCGCCATCGCGGCCGGCCTCCCGGACACCGTCGCCGGCGTCCAGGAGAACCGCTTCTGTGCCTCGGGCCTGGAAGCGGTCAACCTCGCCGCCGCCAAGGTCCGTTCGGGATGGGAGGACCTCGTGCTCGCGGGCGGCGTCGAGTCGATGTCCCGGGTCCCGATGGGCTCCGACGGCGGGGCCTGGGCGATGGACCCGATGACCAGCTTCCAGACCGGTTTCGCCCCGCAGGGCATCGGCGCCGACCTCATCGCCACCATCGAGGGCTTCTCCCGCCGTGACGTCGACGAGTTCGCCGCCCTCTCCCAGGAACGCGCCGCCGAAGCGTGGAAGGACGGCCGCTTCGCGCGCTCCGTGGTACCGGTCAAGGACCGTAACGGCCTCGTCGTGCTCGACCAGGACGAGCACATGCGGCCCGGCACCACCGCGGACTCGCTCGCCGCTCTCAAGCCCTCCTTCGCCGCGATCGGCGAGATGGGCGGCTTCGACGCGGTGGCGCTGCAGAAGTACCACTGGGTCGAGAAGATCGACCACGTCCACCACGCGGGAAACTCCTCCGGCATCGTCGACGGCGCCGCGCTCGTCGCGATCGGCAACAAGGAGGTCGGCGAGCGCTACGGACTCACGCCGCGCGCCCGGATCGTCTCCGCAGCCGTCTCCGGCTCCGAGCCGACCATCATGCTCACCGGCCCCGCGCCCGCCACCCGCAAGGCCCTCGCCAAGGCCGGGCTGACCATCGACGACATCGACCTCGTCGAGATCAACGAGGCGTTCGCCGGAGTCGTGCTCCGCTTCGCCCGGGACATGGACCTCCCGCTCGACAGGATCAACGTCAACGGCGGCGCCATCGCCCTCGGCCACCCGCTCGGCGCCACCGGCGCGATGATCCTCGGCACCCTCATCGACGAACTGGAGCGCCGCGACCAGCGCTACGGCCTCGCCACCCTCTGCGTCGGCGGCGGCATGGGCATCGCCACCGTCATCGAGCGTCTCTGACCGTCCCCGGCCACCCCGGGAGGGGCCGGCGGCGGGTGGCATGGCATCGCGGGGCGTGGGCACGCGCCTCGCGGCGTTGCCGTCCCTCACCACGGCTCCGCCATGGATCGGTCCTCCGCCGCCCTGCGATCCACGCACCCCGGCCCCGCTCCCTCACCCACGCCGGGCCCCTCACTTACGGAGAAGAAAAGCAATGACCGAGAGCACGACCATCCGCTGGGAACAGGACGAGACCGGCGTCGTCACCCTCGTACTCGACGATCCCGACCAGTCCGCCAACACGATGAACCAGGCGTTCAAGGACTCCATCGCGGCCGTCGCCGACCGCGCCGAGGCCGAGAAGGACTCCATCCGCGGCATCATCTACACCTCCGCCAAGAAGACCTTCTTCGCGGGCGGCGACCTCAAGGACATGATCAAGGTCGGTCCGGAGAACGCCCAGCAGGCCTTCGACACCGGCACCGCCATCAAGAAGTCGCTGCGTCGCATCGAGACCCTCGGCAAGCCCGTCGTCGCCGCCATCAACGGCGCCGCGCTCGGCGGCGGTTACGAGATCGCGCTCGCCTCGCACCACCGCGTCGCCCTCGACGCACCCGGTTCCCGGATCGGCCTGCCCGAGGTCACCCTCGGCCTGCTGCCCGCCGGCGGCGGCGTCACCCGCACCGTACGCCTCATGGGCATCGCCGACGCGCTGCTGAAGGTCCTCCTCCAGGGCACCCAGTACACCCCGCGGCGCGCCCTGGAGAACGGCCTGGTGCACGAGGTCGCCGCGACCCGGGAGGAGATGCTCGACAAGGCCCGTGCCTTCATCGACGCCAACCCCGAGTCCCAGCAGCCCTGGGACGTCAAGGGGTACAGGATCCCCGGCGGCACCCCGTCCAACCCGAAGTTCGCCGCCAACCTGCCGGCGTTCCCGTCCAACCTGAAGAAGCAGCTCGCGGGCGCCCCGATGCCCGCGCCCCGCAACATCCTCGCCGCCGCCGTCGAGGGCTCCCAGGTCGACTTCGAGACCGCGCTGACCATCGAGGCCCGCTACTTCACCGAGCTGGTCACCGGCCAGGTCGCGAAGAACATGATCCAGGCGTTCTTCTTCGACCTCCAGGCCGTCAACTCCGGTGCCAGCCGCCCCAAGGGCATCGAGGAGCGCCAGGTCAACAAGGTCGCCGTGCTCGGCGCCGGGATGATGGGCGCGGGCATCGCGTACTCCTGTGCCCGGGCCGGCATCGAGGTCGTACTCAAGGACGTCTCCACCGAGGCCGCGGCCAAGGGCAAGGCGTACAGCGAGAAGCTCCTCGACAAGGCACTCTCCCGGGGCCGCACCACCGAGGCCGAGCGCGACGAACTGCTGGCCCGGATCACCCCGACCGGCGACCCGGCCGACCTGGCGGGCTGCGACGCCGTCATCGAGGCCGTCTTCGAGGACACCGCGCTCAAGCACAAGGTGTTCCAGGAGATCCAGGACATCATCGAGCCGGACGCGCTGCTCTGCTCCAACACCTCGACCCTGCCCATCACCGTCCTCGCTGAAGGCGTCGAGCGACCGGCCGACTTCATCGGGCTGCACTTCTTCTCGCCCGTGGACAAGATGCCGCTGGTCGAGATCATCAAGGGCGAGCAGACCGGCGACGAGGCCCTGGCCCGCGCCTTCGACCTGGTCCGCCGGATCAAGAAGACCCCGATCGTCGTCAACGACTCGCGCGGCTTCTTCACCTCGCGCGTCATCGGCCAGTTCATCAACGAGGGCGTCGCCATGGTCGGCGAGGGCATCGAGCCCGCGTCCGTCGAGCAGGCCGCGGCCCAGTCGGGGTACCCGGCCAAGGTGCTCTCCCTGATGGACGAGCTGACGCTCACCCTGCCCCGCAAGATCCGCAACGAGACCCGGCGGGCCGTCGAGGAGGCCGGTGGCACCTGGGCCGGACACCCCGCGGACGCGGTCATCGACCGGATGGTCGACGAGTTCGGCCGGCCGGGACGCAGCGGGGGCGCGGGCTTCTACGAGTACGACGAGAACGGCATGCGCACCCGCCTCTGGCCCGGACTGCGGGAGCATTTCGGGGGTTTGGGGGGTCGTCCCCCGGGTGGGCACCGCACCGAGCCGGACACCGGCATCCCCTTCATCGACATGAAGGAGCGGATGCTGTTCTCCGAGGCTCTGGACAGCGTCCGCTGTCTGGAGGAGAACGTGCTCGTCTCGGTCGCCGACGCCAACATCGGCTCCATCATGGGCATCGGCTTCCCGCCGTGGACCGGCGGCGTGCTCCAGTACATCAACGGCTACGAGGGCGGCCTGCCCGGCTTCGTCGCCCGCGCGAGGGAGCTCGCGGAGCGGTACGGCGACCGCTTCCTGCCGCCCGCGCTGCTCGTGGAGAAGGCCGAGAAGGGCGAGACCTTCCACGACTGATCCCCACGACTGATCGCCCGCCCCGCGGGCCGCGTTCACTCCGCCGTGAACGCGGCCCGCAGCTCTTCCTTCAACGACCGCTGGAACGCGGTCACCAGCGCCTGGATCACCATCGGCTGCATATGGGCCGACAGCGACTTCATCGCCGCCACGTGCTCGGGGTCCGACTGCCGCTCCCGGTACGGACCCCACACCTCGTCCCGGAACAGCCGGGTCAGCTCCTGCGCGGTGGACCGGGAGTGCTCCAGCAGAACCGTGCGGGCGGCCAGGATCGTCTCGTGCGCGATCGGCACGCCGAGCAGCTCGACCCCGAGCCGCAGCAGCCCCGGGTCCACCCGGTAGCAGCCGTCGACCGGCTCCGCGTGCTCCAGCACTCCCATCGCGGCCAGCCGGGCGATGTCCTGCTCGGTCAGCGTCCGGCCGGCGCGCCGCTCCAGTTCCGCCCGCGTCGCGTCCTCCGCCGAGTCCGGTGCCCAGGACGCCACCAGGGCCCGGTGGATCGCCAGGTCGTGCGCGCTCAGGTCCGGCGGCAGCTGCTCCAGATAGCGTTCGATCGCGGCCAGCGTCATGCCCTGGTGCTGGAGCTCCTCGATGAGCGCCAGCCGGGACAGGTGCTCGTGCCCGTAGTGGCCCACCCGGCGCGGTCCGATGACCGGGGGCGGCAGCAGTCCGCGGGTGCTGTAGAAACGCACCGTACGCACGGTCACCCCGGCGCGCGCCGCCAGCTCGTCGACGGTGAGCGTAGGTGCCTCGGCCCCGGTCGCCATATCTGCTCCTCGTGTCCGGCCCTGAGGGCGATCCGCTGCGCGCGTGATCCATCCCGGTGCAACAGTATTGCTGTCTCACCACTGATGTGAAAGTGCCCGGTTGTCAGAGGTGCCACCTAGCCTGATGCCATGTCCGAGATCATGTATGTACAGGGGGATGCGACGGCGCCCCACGGCAAGGGTGTCAAGCTGATCGTCCACGTCTGCAACGACCTGGGCGGCTGGGGCAAGGGATTCGTCCTGGCGCTCTCGCGCCGCTGGCCCGAGCCCGAAGCGGCCTACCGCCGGTGGCACCGGGAGCGCGCGGACAACGACTTCGCCCTCGGCGCGGTGCAGTTCGTGCAGGTGAGCCCGTACATCTGGGTGGCGAACCTGGTGGGCCAGCGGGGGATGCGCACGGGCAGCAACGGGGTCCCGGTGCGTTACGAGGCGATCGACACCGGGCTGGACGCGGTGGCCGGCCGGGCCCGCGAGCTGGGGGCCTCGGTCCACATGCCGCGGATCGGCTGTGGGCTCGCGGGCGGGAAGTGGTCCCGGATCGAGCCCCTGATCGAGAAGCGGCTGACCGGTAGGGACATACCGGTGACGGTGTACGACTTCGGCCAGGGCGTGTTTCGAAAGTAGCGTCGTCCGCCCGGAGGGCGGGGTCGGGGGCGTCCGGTGCGTGCGATCGCAAGGCGGAGGGAGGAGAGCGCAGCGGGCTGCGCCGACTTCTATGGTGGGGTGGAAGCGGCGGAACGGGAGAGGGCTCATGACGGCACGGAGCACCGACGAGACACGGCTGGCCCTGGCGCTCCGCGCGACGCCGCCCTCCGATGCGCTGAGCGAGCAGATCCTGGACGCCGCGCGTGAGCAGTTCATGACCTTCGGGCTGCGCCGCTCCACCGTCGACGACGTCGCCAAGCGCGCCAGGGTCTCGCGGGTGACCGTGTACCGGCGGATCGGCAACAAGGACAACCTGGTCTCCGCCTGCCTGCTGCGCGAGTACCGCCGCTTCGTCGTGGAGGTGGACGAAGCCGTGGCCGCGCTGCCCACGACGGAGGACCGGCTCGTCGAGGGCTTCGCCGCGGTTCTCCGGCACATCCGCGAGCATCCGCTCATCGGCGGTCTGCTGAGGCTGGAGCCCGAGACGATGCTGCCGTTCCTGACCCTGGAGAGCGGACCGGCCTTCCTCGCCATCCGCGAGTACCTGGCCGACCGGCTGCGTGACGCCCGGCGCGCGGAGTGCCGTCCGGAGAGCGATCCGGCCCCGGTCGCCGAACTGATGGTGCGGATCACCGTCTCCTTCCTCCTCAACCCCGTCAGCTGTTTCGAGCTGGACGACGACACCCAGGTGCGGGAGTTCGCCCGCCGCTATCTGGTGCCGCTGCTCGCCGCCGGGTAGAACCACCGGCGTGGCCGTCCCTCTCGTCTGGCAGCGGTTCCACCGGGCGGTTGCGGGCCCAGTGCGGCCCGAGGTCGTCGAGCCGCCAGCCGAAGGGGTACGAACGGGGCCGCGGGCGCGCGGGAAACCTGCGTGGCCGGGCCGGCATCCTGCGGACACACTGTGCGCGCAGGCGCAGAGCCGCCGACGCCGAGGCCCGCACCCACCGCGGCTGCGGACGGAAGCCCAGCGCCGCCAGCAGTGGCTCGTCCAGCAGACCGAGCGCGAATCTCGCCACCAGGGGCCGTAACGGACGCGGATACCAGCTCGCGATCACGCGGAACGTGGCGTTCGCGACCCGCCGGTTCGCCGGGTCGTACGCGAACATCCGCTGTTCGTAGGAGTCGAGGAGCCGCTCGAACCCCTCGTACGTGTCGGGCGCCCCCTCGATGCCCATCATCGCCGCCGTCTTCCGGCCGGCCTCCACCAGCGCCTGGACCTCCTGGGCGCACAGGGGACGCCAGCCGAACCGGTCGATCCAGCGTTTCGGCCCCACGACCGTGGTCGCGAGAACGTAGCGGAAGTCGTCGTCCGGGATGCTGTACTTGCCGTGGATCCGGTTGAGATGGCGCGCGGCCGCCCGTCCGCGCTCCGAGTCGAAGCCGTCGGCGGCCATCTCGTACCCGATCAGCACCGTGTCGTCGTACCGCTTCTGCCCGGCCCGTTCGAACTCCTGGGTCCGGTCGAGGAGCAGGGAGATCCGGGGCACGCCGTAGTCCCGGAGGAAGGCGACACTCACCCCCTGCCGGTAGTCCCAGGGGAACTCGTACTGAGAGATCAGCCGAAGGATCTCGGCGTAGTCGCGCGCCGGATCCATCCGGCGTATCTCGTGCAGGCGGCTGTATCGGCCCATGGTGCGCCCTCCTGTCCGGGTTCCGACTCCCCGCGGGGCCGCTCCAGTGGGTTGTCGCCGTGTGAAGGGCCAACTCGCCTTCCACGCACGGCATATGAGGGACCGTCCGACTTGAGAGTCAAAGTTACAAATACTATCGACTTGTTTCATGGGTCCCGTCAACACCACCGACGGCCGAGCAAGGGGCGGGGCTCAGCGAGGGGCCGGTGCGCATGTCTTCCCAGGCGCTCGCATACTGGATCGCACAGGGGGCCGGGCGCCTGGCCGTGTGCCCGCCGACCGTCGGGAGTACCCATGAGCAGCGAACCGGCCAGCGCCGATCCCGTACCGCCGCCGCCCGGCGGTGTGCTCTGGAGTCTCTCGGGCGACATCCGGGCCCTGCTGATGCTGCCTGCCGCGCTCACCCTCCAGGTCGCCCACCCGGCGGTCGGCGCCGGCGTCGACGAGCACTCCGTCTTCCGTACGGACCCCTGGGGGCGCGGCGAGAGGTCCCTGCGCTCGCTCCAGCTCTGGGTCTACGGGGGCGACGAGGCGGCCGAGGAAGGGCGCAGGCTGCGACGGCTGCACCGCACCATCCAGGGCACCGACACCCGAGGGCGCCGCTACCATGCGCTGTCGCCCGCGAACTACGCGTGGGTGCACGCCACCGGATTCCCGGTCTACCAGCACGGCGCGCGCTATCTCGTCCGGCCCCTCACCGGAGCACAGGAGCGGGCGCTGTACCGGGAGTGGCTCCAGGTCGGCAGGATCCTCGGCATCCACGACCGGGACATGCCGCAGACGATCGAGGAGTTCTGGCCGTACTTCCGCAGGGTGCTCGCCGAGGAGATCGAGGCGACCGCGGTCGTCGAGGACCTGGTCGCCACCGATCGTCCCGTACCGCCGCCGGACCGCGGGCCGCTGCCGCTCAGGCTGCTGCTGAAGGTGCTGTGGCCGGTGCTGTTGCCGCCGCTGGCCCGGTTCCGGAGGTTCGTCACCATCGGGCTGATGCCGCCGGAGGCACGCGAGGCGATCGGGCTGGAGTGGACGGACGAACAGGAGCGCGCACTGCGGCGCTTCTGCGGGGTGGTACGGCGGGTGGTGCCGGTGCTCCCCGAGCGGCTGCGCTACCTGCCGTACGCACGCAGGGCCCGCGCGGCCCATCGCGCGGCCGTACGGCGGGAGGAGGCCTGATGGGCGGATCGAGCCAGGCGGAAGCCCGGCGGACCAGGCCCGGTCGGTGTGATCACCGATGTCTGCTCGTCGCCCCCGGTCCCGCTGTTGAGACGGTCCATCAACATCGGCACCATCAACCGGGCCAGGGCGAGGAGACGGCGTACGGCCGGGCGGCATGGTTCGGTACGTATCCGCGCTCCTCGACCGCCTTGCGCACCTGGTCCACGAGCGGCTCGCGCACCCCCGCCCCGCCGTTCACCACTCGGGAGACCGTCGCCCGGGAGACCCCGGCTCGGGCCGCCACGGCCTCCGGTGCGGGGCGGGCATCGCGAGCGGAATCGTAGGACGGGCCGGGCAGGGGACGCTCCTCGTACACGCGGGACCGGGCTGGAAACGGCGGGGGCCGGCCGGACAGCACCGACGCCGTCGGCCTGGCCGGCGTGGCCGGCCCGCCGCTGGGCACCACCGCCCCTCACCAGGGGGAAAAGGGCCGCGGTGCCCGGACCGGTCAGCGGTGGTCGTGCACGGAGTTCGTCGCCGCGATCTCCTTCCAGGAGGCGGGCCGCGCGGGCTGCCCGGTCGCGTGCGGGGCGTGCGTCCCGGTCGCTGACGGGGCCTCGGGTCGCGTCGGCCGGAACAGCCAGGTGTCGAAGAAGGCGGCGAGCGGCTTGCCCGAGACCCGCTCCGCATAGGCGACGAAGTCGCTCACGCTCGCGTTCCCGTACGCGTGCTCCGCGGGCCAGCCCTTCAGCAGCGCGAAGAACGTCTCGTCGCCCAGCTCGTTGCGCAGCGCCTGGAGCGCCAGCGCGCCCCGGTCGTACACGGCCGCGTCGAACTGGTTGTCGGGGCCCGGGTCTCCGGGCTTCACCTTCCAGAAGGCGTCGTCGGCGGGGTGCAGCGCGTAGGTGTAGTCCGCCAGCTCCTGTGCGGTTCCCTCGCCCTCCTTCTCCGACCACAGCCACTGGCTGTAGCGGGCGAAGCCCTCGTTGACCCAGATGTCCTTCCAGCCCTTGACGGACACGCTGTCGCCGTACCACTGGTGCGCCAGCTCATGGACGACGACCGAGACGTTCGCGCCGTTCGCGAACTGCTTCGGGCTGTAGAACGGCCGGGTCTGGGTCTCCAGCGCGAAGCCGCTCGTCACGTTGGGGGAGTACCCGCCCAGCGCGTCGAAGGGGTACGGACCGAAGACCTCCGTCAGCCACTCGGCGACCTCGGCACTCCGCTCGATGCTGGCGCGCGCCGCCCCGGCGTTGGCGCCGAGGTCCTTGCTGTACGCGTTGACGACCGGCAGCCCGTCCGACGTGGTGTCCGTGGTGATGTCGAACTTCCCGACCGCCAGCGTCGTCAGATACGTCGCCTGCGGCTTGCTGGAACGCCAGTTGAAGCGGGTCCAGCCGAGCTTCGAACTCTGTGACTGCAGCGTGCCGTTGCTGATCGCCTGGGTGCCGTCCGGGACGGACACGGAGATGTCGTACGTCGCCTTGTCCAGCGGGTGGTCGTTGCTGGGGAACCACCAGGCGGCCGACTCCGGCTCCTGGGCGGCCACCGCGCCGTCGGGGGTGCGGACCCAGGACGTCCAGCCGTTGATCTTCACCTCGGAGGGCTTCCCGGCGTACCGCACAACCACCGAGACGGCCCTGCCCTTCGCCAGCGGGGCCGCAGGGGTGATCTCCAGCTCCTGCTCGCCGTTCTTCACGTGGCCGGCCTTCTTGCCGTTCACCCGTACTTCGGAGACGTCCAGCCCGAAGTCCAGGTTGAAGCGGGAGAGCTCCTGGGTGGTCGTGGCGAGGATCGTCGCCGTGCCCTCCAGGAGATCGGTCGAGGGCCGGTACTTCAGCCGCAGGTCGTAGTGGGACACGTCGTAACCGCCGTTGCCACTGGCCGGGTAGTAGGGGTCGCCGATGCCCGGGGCGCCCACGGTGCCTTCGGCGGCCGAGGCCGGGATCGCCAGCAGCAGGGAGGCCGCGAGTGCGCTCGGGACGATGAGTCTGCGGTGCACGGAATGCTCCAAGTGGTCGTCGGGGCAAATGATCTGTCGAACCGTCACGACGACACTATTCAGCGACCGCGGCATCAGTCGTGTCCATGGCCGCAGCTGTCACACGATTGCCATTCGGCCGCCACGGCCGCGGTCCGCATTTGCGCCGTGATCACGCCGTATGTGCCACTGATCGCCCTCTGCCGCCGGGGAGTTGGACGGGGTACCTTCCGCCCATGCCGAATCGTGCGCGAGGCCTCCGTTCGAGGTACAGGTCGCTGGTGGTGGCGGCCGTCGCCGCCCTGACGGCCGTCCTGCTCCCACCGGCCGGTGCACAGGGCGCGAGCCCGGGCAAGGAGCGGCCGACGGAGAGCAGGCCCGTCTACTCGTACGAGAACGCCGTCCGTGAATCGGTCTGGGTCGACACCGGACTGGACGGCGACGGGGACGGGCGCAGCGACCGCGTCGCGGCCGACATCGTCAGGCCGCGCGAACCCGCCCGGCAGGGCCGGAAGATCCCTGTGATCATGGATGCCAGCCCGTACTACTCCTGCTGCGGGCGAGGCAACGAGAGTCAGCTCAAGACATACGACGCCGACGGCCGGCCCGTCCGGTTCCCGCTCCACTACGACAACTACTTCGTGCCGCGCGGCTACGCCTTCGTCGCCGTCGATCTGGCCGGTACCAATCGCTCCGACGGCTGCGTCGACGTCGGAGGCCGCTCGGACGTGCAGTCCGCCAAAGCCGTGATCGACTGGCTGAACGGCCGCGCCCGCGGCTACACCACCCGCACCGGCAGCGCCCGCGCCACGGCCGGCTGGTCCGACGGCCGCACCGCAATGATCGGCAAGAGCTACGACGGCACCATCGCCAACGGTGTCGCCGCGACCGGCGTGGACGGGCTGCGGACCATCGTGCCGATCGGCGCCATCTCCTCCTGGTACGACTACTACTTCGCCCAGGGTGCTCCCCTCTAAGGCAGCGGCCCCGAGTGGCTCTCCGGCTACGTGGAGAGCCCCGAGGCGCGCGGCCGCTGCGCCGCCGTCCAGCAGCGGCTCGTCGACGGGGCACCGCGCACCGGCGACTGGTCGAAACCGTGGACCGGGCGCGACTACGTGAAGGATGCCCGCAAGGTGCGCGCCAGCGTCTTCGCCGTCCACGGCATGCAGGACCTCAACGTCCGTACCAAGCACCTCGGCCAGTGGTGGGAGGCGCTCGCCGACCGGGGCGTGGAGCGCAAGATCTGGCTCTCCCAGACCGGCCACGTCGACCCGTTCGACTACCGGCGCGCCGAATGGGTCGACACGCTGCACCGCTGGTTCGACCACTGTCTCCTCGGTTACGACAACGGCATCGACCGCGAACCGATGGCCGACATCGAACGCCACCCCGACCAGTGGTCCACGGACCGGGTCTGGCCGCCCCGCACCACGCACCCCACCACCGTGCGCCCCGGCGCCGGGAGCGCGCCGGGCGTCGGCACCCTGTCCCTGCGGCCGGCCCGCCCCGGCGCCACCGAGATGTTCACCGACGACCCGGCGCAGAGCGAGACCCAGTGGGCCGCGGCCCTGGACCGGACCACGAGCGCCAAGGCCGGGTTCCGCACCGCGCCGCTCACCGCCGGCCTCAGGCTCTCCGGATCCTCCGCGGTGACCGTCACCGCCACCCCGACCACCTCGACCGCCCACCTCTCCGCGGTCCTTGTGGACATCGGCCCCGACACCATCCGCGACTACGGCTCGTCCGGCGAGGGCATCACCACCCTCACCACCCGCAGCTGCTGGGGCGCGAGCACCACCGGGGACAGCTCCTGCTTCAAGGAGACCAGGGCCCGGACCACCACCGTCGACCGGACCGTGGTCAGCCGCGGCTGGGCCGACCTCGGTACGTACGCCTCCCCCGGGAAGGGCCGCCCGCTCACCCCGGGCCGGGCCGTCACCATCACCATCGAACTGGCGGCCACCGACCATGTCGTCCCGGCCGGACACCGCCTGGCCCTGATCGTCGCCGGCACCGACCGCAACCTCATCGACCCGCCCGACTCCACCCCCACGCTCACACTCGACCTGGCCCGCACCGCTGCGAAGCTGCCGTTCGTCGGCGGCACCGGCGCCTTCGTACGGGCCACCACGGGATCCGCGTCCGCGACGGCCGTGCCCCGGGCGGACGACGCAGGGGGCGTGACGCCGCCGCGGCCCGCCCGCCGCATCCCGGGAGGCGGCCACGCGTAACGAGGCACCTGCTCCTGAGCTCGCCGCCGGACCCCGGGACAGGACGGGCCGGTACCGCTTGTTGATCCCATGAGGTGAGCGCTACGTGTGGTACTGCCTACGGAGAGCGAAATAATTGCTTCCGTGAAAGGTGCCATTCGTGTCGCAGGACGAACAGAGAACGGGTGGCCGGGGTGGGCCGCCGGTGAAGGCGGACCTCCCCGGCCACCCGGACCGGGACCGGCACCCCACGACGGACCGGGTGGTGTTCGGCGTCACCGCTCTTCTCACTCTGGCCTTCGTGGTCTGGGGAGCCATCGCCACCGACTCGCTGGAGGACATCTCCAGCTCCATGCTCAACGGGCTGATCCACAACGGCGGTTGGGCCTTCATGCTCGCCGCCTCCGGCTTCGTGGTCTTCGCCCTCTGGCTCGCCGTCAGCCGCTACGGCAAGATCTCCCTCGGCCAGGAGGGGGAGGAGCCCGAATTCCGGACCGTGTCCTGGGTAGCCATGATGTTCAGCGCCGGCATGGGTATCGGCCTGATGTTCTACGGGGTCAGCGAGCCGCTGGCCCACTTCACCAGCCCGCCGCCCGGCACCCACCCCGCCGACGCCGCCGAGGCGATGCAGACGGCGATGGCCACCACTCTGTTCCACTGGACGCTCCATCCCTGGGCCATCTACGCCGTGGTCGGCCTGGGCATCGCGTACAGCACCTTCCGGCGCCGCAGAAGACAGACGATCAGCGCCGTCTTCGAGCCGCTCATCGGATCCCGGCGCGCCCACGGCGGTCTCGGCCGCCTGATCGACATCCTCGCCATCTTCGCGACCCTCTTCGGCTCCGCCGCGTCGCTGGGACTCGGCGCCCTCCAGATCGGCAGCGGCTTCCACGAGCTGCACTGGAGGGAGGAGACCGGCACCGGACTCCTGGTCCTGATCATCGCCGGACTGACCGTGGCCTTCGTCGCCTCGGCGGTCTCCGGTGTGGAGAGGGGCATCCAGTGGCTCTCCAACACCAATATGGTGCTCGCCCTGATCCTCGCCGTCTTCGTCTTCGTCGCCGGTCCCACCATCTTCGTGCTCGATCTGCTGCCCACCTCGATCGCCGCCTACTTCGGCAACCTCGCCCAGCTCGCCGGCCGCACCGAGGCGACCGGCAAGGGCGACGTGGCCGAGTGGCTCGGCAACTGGACCGTTTTCTACTGGGCCTGGTGGATCTCCTGGACGCCGTTCGTCGGCATGTTCATCGCCCGCATCAGCCGCGGCCGGACGATCCGGCAGTTCATCGGCGGAGTCATCCTGGTGCCCAGCACGGTCAGCCTGGTCTGGTTCGCGATCTTCGGCGGCACGGCGATCGATCTTCAGCAGGCCGGCAAGCTCGGCAACGCAGTCACCCAGGAGGCACAGCTCTTCGGAGTGCTGGAGCAGTTCCCGATCTCCACGGTGATGAGCCTGCTGGTGATGATCCTGGTCAGTATCTTCTTCGTCTCGGGCGCCGACGCCGCCTCCCTCGTGATGGGCACGCTCTCCCAGAAGGGCATCCTCGACCCGGCCAGATGGGTGGTCGTCTTCTGGGGCGTGGTCACCGGCGCAGTGGCCGCGATCATGCTGCTCGTCGGCAATGGCAAGGGCGACGCGCTCGCGGGACTCCAGAACCTGACGATCCTGGTCGCCGCGCCGTTCACCCTTGTCATGATCGGCATGTGTGTGGCGCTGATGCGGGACCTGCGCCAGGACCCGCTGATCGTACGGCGCCAGTTCGGTGTGGAAGCGGTCGAGTCCGCGGTCATCAAGGGGCACGCGAAGTACGCCGGCGACTTCGAGATCCGGATCGGTCCGGGCGGCAGCGAGGTCACCACCGGACTCCACGAGGGCAACGACCCGCAACAGCCGGGCACCTCCGCCCCGGCGGACCCTCCGGGCGACGGCTGAGGGCGCTCCCGCCCCGGCGTCGATCAGGGCCTGACCGGCGGGTCGGGGTCGGTAAGCCCTCAGGGCTCGCAGATGAACAACCTGCGCGCGAGCATCGCGCCGGCCGGGGACGTAGAGTCCCGGAGCGAACAGGTCAATTCTCTGCGAGCCCTTAGGATCGACACCCTGATGACTGCCACTCTCGTCGCCAAGGACCTCGCCGCCGGACACGGCGACCGCACACTCTTCGCCGGACTCGACCTCGTCGTCGCGCCCGGTGACGTGATCGGTCTCGTCGGAGTCAACGGGGCCGGGAAATCGTCCCTGCTCCGGCTTCTCGCCGGACTCGACCGGCCGGAGGAGGGCGAGCTGAGGCTCTCCCCGCCCACCGCCACCGTCGGGCATCTCCCACAGGAGCCGGAACGGCGCACGGGGGAGACCGTGCGGGAGTTCCTGGCCCGCCGCACCGGTGTCGCCGACGCCCAGGCCGCGATGGACGCCGCGACGCAGGGCCTCGTCGACGGGACGCCGGGCGCGGACGACGGGTACTCCGAAACACTGGAACGCTGGCTGGCCCTCGGCGGAGCGGACCTGGACGAGCGGGCCGAGGAGGTCGCGGCCGAACTCGGGCTGACCGTCGGCCTCGACCTGCCGATGACCGCGCTCTCCGGAGGCCAGGCCGCCCGCGCAGGCCTGGCCTCCCTTCTCCTGTCCCGCTATGACGTCTTCCTGCTGGACGAGCCCACCAACGATCTCGACCTGGACGGCCTGGAGCGCCTGGAGCGCTATGTCTCGGGGCTCCGCGCGGGCACGGTTGTCATCAGCCACGACCGCGAATTCCTGATGCGCACGGTCACCAAGGTCCTCGAACTGGACCTGGCCCAGCAGCAGATCAACCTGTACGGCGGCGGATACGCGGCTTATCTGGAGGAGCGCGAGCGCGCCCGCAGGCACGCCCGTGAGGAGTACGAGGAGTACGCCGACAAGCGCGCCGCCCTCGAAGGGCGCGCCCAGATGCAGCGCTCCTGGATGGACAAGGGCGTCAAGAACGCCCGCCGCAAGGCCACGGACTCCGACAAGATCGGCCGCAAGTTCCGCAGCGAGTCGAGCGAGAAGCAGGCCGCCAAGGCCCGGCAGACCCAGCGCATGATCGAACGGCTCGATGTCGTCGACGAACCGCGCAAGGAATGGGAACTGCGGATGGAGATCGCCGCCGCACCCCGCTCCGGCTCGGTCGTGGCGACCCTGCGCGAAGCTCGGGCCGTGCGCGGCGACTTCGCCTTCGGCCCGGCATCGCTGCAGATCGACTGGGCGGACCGGGTCGCCATCACCGGCGCCAACGGGGCGGGCAAGTCCACCCTCCTCGCCGCGCTCCTCGGCCGCCTTCCGCTCGACTCCGGCCATGCGGCGCTCGGCTCGGGCGTGGTGGTCGGCGAGGTCGATCAGGCCCGCAAGCTCTTCCACGGCTCGGAATCGCTCCTGGAGGCGTTCTGCGTAGCCGTGCCCGACACCGAACCGGCCGAAGTGCGCACGCTGCTCGCCAAGTTCGGCCTGCGCGCCGACCATGTGATGCGCCCCGCCACCACGCTCTCCCCGGGTGAGCGCACCCGGGCGGCGCTCGCCCTGCTCCAGGGCCGGGGCGTCAACCTCCTGGTGCTCGACGAGCCCACGAACCACCTCGATCTGCCCGCGATCGAGCAGCTGGAATCGGCCCTGGAGTCTTACCCGGGCACGCTGCTGCTGGTCACGCACGACCGGCGCATGCTGGAAGCCGTGCGTACGACACGCCGGGTCGAGGTGGCGGAGGGACGGGTGACGGAGTTCTGAGCCAGGCCGTCACACGCTGTTGCACGACGGCGAGATCGTGTGGGACGCGGACATCATCGCGTACGTCGGAACGCGGTACGACGGGCCGGTCGACGAGGGTCCGGACCTCGGCGAGACGCTGGTGATGCCCGGGCTCATCGAGCTGGACGCCCTCACCGGCGTCGACCACCTCGTCCTGGACTCCTGGGTGGCGCCGGAGACCGGCGGCGGACTCCTCCGGTCGCGGGAGTACGCCACCCGGCGCGGCGACATCCACGAGATCCCGGCCGCCGACACCGCTCCGCACGCGGAGATCGTCGCGCTGACCGGCCGATTGACCGGCGGCCGGACGGCCGCCGCCGGAGAACCGCGCACCGGCGCCCGAGACAAGGAGACTCCTCACATGCTGATCACGAATGTCCGCCCCTGGGGCGGCGAGCCGCGCGACATCGAGATCGAGAACGGTGCGATAGCCGCGATCACCCCGCACGACCCGAACCGTGCCGAGGACGGCGACACCGTGGCGGGACGGGGACGGCTCGCCCTGCCGTCGTTCTCCGACGTCCACTGCCACTTGGACTCCACCCGCATGGGGCTTCCCTTCCGCCCCCACACCGGCGCACCCGGTGTCTGGGCCATGACCATGAACGACCGGGCCCACTGGCGCGAGGACGAATGGAGCGTCGCCGAGCGGGCCACGTACACCCTGGGCCGCATGATCGAGCGCGGCACCACCCGCGTCCGCAGCTACGCGCAGATCGACGCGGACTGCGGCCTGGAGCGCTTCGAGGGTGTGCTCGCCGCCAAGGAGGCGCACGCCGACCGCTGCGAGGTCGAGATCATGGCCTTCCCGCAGGCCGGTCTGCTCAAGGAGAAGGGCGTGCCGGAGCTGATGGACCAGGCCCTGTCCACGGGTGCGGCCGTGGTGGGCGGCATCGACCCCTGCACCCTGGACCGGGACCCGGTACGCCATCTGGACATCGTCTTCGACCTCGCCGAGCGCCACCAGGCACCGGTCGACATCCACCTCCACGAGCCCGGCCCGCTGGGCGTGTTCAGCGTCGACCTCATTCTGGAGCGGGTGCGCGCCCTCGGCATGGCCGGCCGGGTGACGCTCTCGCACGCGTACGACCTCGGCGGTGTCGACGAGGCGACGACACGGCGGCTCATCGAGGAGTTCGCCGAGCTGGACATCGCGATGGCGACCGTCGCCCCCGCACAGCACCGGGCCCTGCCGCTCGCCGAGCTGACGGCCGCCGGTGTGCGGGTCGGCCTCGGCGAGGACGGCCAGCGCGACTTCTGGTCGCCGTACGGCAACGGGGACATGCTGGACCGCACCTGGCAGCTGGCCTTCACCAACCGCTACCGCGCCGACGAGCTGATCGAGCACTGCATGGCCGTCGCCGGCCGCGGTGGCGCCTCGATCCTGCACCCGGAGCTGCCGCGCCTCACGTCGGTGGCCGACCGGCCCGGCGTCTCGGTGGGCGACGCCGCAGACCTGCTGCTGGTCGACGGCGAGACCGTGACGTCCGCCGTGATGGACCGCGGCAACGACCGTACGGTGCTGCACGCCGGCCGCGTCGTCGCGGACGGCCTGGAACTCGTCGGCTGACCACGGCACACCTGCCGGAGCCCGTCCACCGCGCGGTGAACGGGCTCCGGCAGGTGTGCCGTGGTGCTGCGCGGTGGCCCCGGCGGCATCCGGCACGGTGCCGTCGTCCGCCGTCAGCCGGCATGCCACCTGACGCGGTGCCGACTCCGGGCCGCCCCTGCCGACAGCGTCCGCAGCACCGGCGACTCCGTACGGCACCGGTCGGTGGCCGGCGGGCACCGGGGGTGCGGAAGTGAGCCGCAGGCGTGGCCCTTCCCCGCTCAGCGGTCCTGCTACCGCTTCCTGTTGCGGCCGCCCTGGTCAGGGTCCGCCAGCCCGGCCCGCCGCAGGGCGTCGGCCATCGCGCTGTTCACCGGCGCCGGTGCCGGACGGGCGGAGCCGCCGCCGCGCCGGTCGCGGTCCTGGCCGCCCTGCCCCTGACGCTGCCGCGGCGGCCGGCCGGCCTGGCCGCCGCGCTCGCCCCGCTCACGCTTCTGGCCGCCGCCCTGGGGGCCCGTACCGGCCGCCGCCTCGTCGTCCAGCCGCAGCGTCAACGAGATCCGCTTCCGCGGCACGTCGACGTCCATGACCTTGACCTTCACGATGTCGCCCGGTTTCACGACGTCCCTCGGGTCCTTCACGAACGTCCGCGACATCGCCGACACATGCACCAGGCCGTCCTGGTGCACACCGATGTCCACGAACGCGCCGAACGCCGCGACATTGGTGACGACACCCTCCAGCACCATTCCGGACGCCAGGTCGCCGATCTTCTCGACGCCCTCCTTGAAGGTGGCCGTCCTGAACGCCGGCCGCGGGTCGCGCCCCGGCTTCTCCAGCTCCTTCAGGATGTCGGTGACCGTCGGCAGGCCGAACTTCTCGTCCACGAAGTCGTCGGCCCGCAGTGACCGCAGCACCCCCGTGTTGCCGATCAGCGAGGCGACGTCGCCGCCGGTCCGCTTCACCATCGCCCGCACCACCGGATACGCCTCCGGGTGCACGCTCGACGCGTCCAGCGGATCGTCGCCCCGGATGCGCAGGAAGCCCGCGCACTGCTCGTACGCCTTCGGGCCCAGCCGCGCCACATCCTTGAGGGCCTTGCGGGACCGGAAGGGCCCGTTGGCGTCGCGGTGCGCGACGATGTTCTCGGCGAGCCCCGAGCCGATCCCCGACACCCGCGAAAGCAGCGGCGCGGAGGCGGTGTTGACGTCGACACCGACACCGTTCACACAGTCCTCGACGACCGCGTCCAGCGAGCGCGACAGCTTCACCTCGGACAGGTCGTGCTGGTACTGGCCGACACCGATCGACTTCGGGTCGATCTTCACCAGCTCGGCGAGCGGGTCCTGCAGCCGCCGAGCGATGGAGACGGCGCCGCGCAACGACACGTCCATGTCGGGGAGTTCCTGAGAGGCGAAGGCCGAAGCCGAGTACACGGACGCGCCCGCCTCGGAGACCATCACCTTGGTGAGCTTCAACTCCGGGTGCTTGTCAATGAGTTCACCGGCCAGCTTGTCGGTCTCGCGGGACGCCGTGCCGTTGCCGATCGCGATCAGGTCGACGTCGTGGGCCTTCGCCAGCCGCTCCAGCGCGGCCAGCGCCTGGTCCCACTTGTTCGCCGGGACGTGCGGGTGGATGACATCCGTCGCCACGACCTTGCCCGTCGCGTCGACGACGGCGACCTTCACACCCGTACGGAAACCGGGGTCGAGCCCGAGCGTGGCCCGGGTCCCGGCCGGGGCGGCGAGGAGCAGATCGCGCAGGTTCGACGCGAAGACGCGTACCGCCTCGTCCTCCGCCGCCGTGCGCAGCCGCAGTCGCAGATCGATGCCGAGGTGCACCAGGATCCGGGTCCGCCAGGCCCAGCGCACGGTGTCGCCGAGCCACTTGTCGCCGGGGCGGCCGCGGTCGGCCACCCCGAAGCGCCGGGCGACCATGTTCTCGTACGTCGAGGGACCGGGCGTCCCGGAGGGCTCCTCCGGCTCCAGGACCAGATCGAGCACGTCCTCCTTCTCGCCCCGGAGCATCGCGAGCACGCGGTGCGAGGGCAGTGCGGTGAACGGCTCGGCGAAGTCGAAGTAGTCGGCGAACTTGGCGCCCGCCTCCTCCTTGCCGTCGCGCACCTTGGCAGCCAGCCGCCCCCGCGACCACATGCGCTCACGCAGCTCACCGATCAGGTCGGCGTCCTCGGAGAACCGTTCGGTGAGGATGGCACGGGCCCCCTCCAGCGCCGACGCACCGTCCGTGACACCCTTGTCGGCGTCCACGAAGGAGGCGGCAGCGGCGAGCGGCTCGACCGAAGGGTCACCGAGCAGGCCGTCGGCGAGCGGTTCGAGCCCGGCCTCCCGGGCGATCTGCGCCTTGGTGCGCCGCTTGGGCTTGAACGGCAGATAGATGTCCTCAAGGCGGGCCTTGGTGTCGGCGGCCCGGATCTGCGCCTCCAGCGCCTCGTCCAGCTTGCCCTGCTCGCGTACCGAGTCGAGGATCGCCGTCCGGCGGTCCTCCAGCTCCCGCAGATACCGCAGCCGCTCCTCCAACGTGCGCAGCTGCGCGTCGTCGAGCATCTCGGTCGCTTCCTTGCGGTAGCGCGCGATGAACGGCACGGTCGACCCGCCGTCGAGCAGCTCGACGGCCGCCTTCACCTGCCGTTCGCGTACGCCGAGCTCCTCGGCGATCCTGCCTTCGATGGACGTCGTCACGGTTCTACCGACTCGCCTTCTCGTACTGGCTCTACTGGCTGTGCATTCCGGGGTCTGGCCCCTTCGCCTGCATTGTGCCGGGTGGCCGGACGCCGTGTCGCCCGGCCACCCCCCCATTGTCGGCCGGACGGCCGCTCAGTCCTTGCCGATCAGATCGGCCGGGAACGCGCCCGCCGACGACACCGTGAGCAGGAACCCGCGCGCCAGCTCGGTCAGCCGCTCCACACCCTCCGCGCCCAGGTGCTCGTACGGGGCAGCATCCATTTGGTCCGTGGCCTCCTCCAGCTCCGCCCGAAGCGCGACGCCCGCCTGAGTCAACTCGCCCTCGGCGTCCAGGAGTCCGCGCTCGCGCAGTCGCTCGCGGGCCGCGTCCCAGTCGTCGCGGTGCCAGCCGCGGGTGGCGAGCACCCAGCGCGGGGACATCCCCTTGCCGGTCGCCGTGTGACTGACCAGAGCCTCCAGCGGGTCCAGTCCGGCGGTCAGGAGCGCGGCGATATGGCCGTCGCCACGGTGTTCGCGCAGCAGCGTGCCGGCGTGCCAGTACGCCAGATGCGGCTCCTTCGGCACCGGGAGATCGGCATGGGCGGCGTAGAGCGGCCGGGCGTGTCGGGCGCAGCCCTCGGCCGCGCGCAGCGCCAGGTCCGCCGCCTCGGCCAGTTCCGGGGAGGCGGTGATCTCCTCGCCCAGCAGCCGCCGCAGGGTGGTGTCGGCGGCGCGCAGCCGGGCGTCCAGGACCGCCTGCGGCGGCGCGACGGACCAGACGGCGGGCAGATGCCGGGCCACGAGGTCGTGGTTGAAGTTGTAGAACGCGGCGGTGACCGTGCCCGGCCCGACGGCACCCATCGCCGCCGAGCGCGCGGCGAAGTAGGCGGCGTTCGAGTCGTCGATGCCCAACTCCCCGAGCTCCTTGCCGAGGTCGGGGGAGAAGTAGACCGTCGAGTGCAGCAGGTTGATGGCGTTGTGACAGCGGCGTCCGGCGCGCGGCGGCAGAGTACTCATGACGGCACACTACCGACCGGTCGGTACGCCTGACAGCCCCGGGCGGCAGGGAATCACGACGGCCTCGTCATGGCAGAAAAGGCGGGTTCTTCGTCATTGCGGTCATGTGCGGGGGTGACCAGGAAGACAGCCGTGACGCAGCGATCCGTACTCGTCGTCCTCTACGACGGCGTCCAGCGCCTCGACGTCACCGGGCCGGTGGAGGTCTTCGCCGGGTCCTCCCGCTTCCCCGGCGCCGGATACGCACGCCGTCAGGCCGTCCAGGTGAAGCGCGGCGCGCGCCGCTCAAGGAAGGCAGCGACGCCCTCGGCGGTGTCGCCGCTGCCGCGTGCCTGCTCCGCCCAGTACGCGTCCCGGTCCTCGCGCCCGGCGGCGAACTCCTTCGCCGCCGCCTGCGTCAGCTGTGAGCGGGCCGTCAGGGTCGCCACGTATGCCTCGACCCGCTTGTCCAGCTCACCGGCCGGCAGCACCTCGTCGACCAGACCGGTGCGCAGGGCCCGCGCGGTGTCGATCAGCTCGCCGGAGAACAGCAGATGCTTCGCCGTGGCCGGGCCGGTCAGCGCCACCAGTCGCCGGGTCGACGACGCGGCGTACACGATGCCGAGCTTGGCCGGGGTGACACCGAAGAACGCGCCCTCCTGCGCGAACCGCAGATCGCAGGCGGCCGCCAGCTGGCTGCCGCCGCCCACGCAGTAGCCCCGGATCGCCGCGAGCGTCGGCTTGGGGAACGCGGCCAGCGCCTCCTCTGCCGCCACGGCGAGCGCCTGCGGATCGCCCGCCGGGTCCCGCAGTGAGGAGATGTCCGCACCCGCGCAGAAGGTGTCCCCGGCACCTGTCAGCACCAGCACCCGGATCGCGGGGTCGGCCGCCAGCCGCTCCAGCAGACCGGGCAGCGCGCGCCACATCGCGGCCGTCATCGCATTGCGTTTGGCGGGGTTGCTGATGACGACGGTGGCGACGCCGTCCGTGACGGCGTGCTCCAGTCCGGGTTCCGTACGGTCCATGCGCCGGATGCTATCCGCAGCGTTCGAACCTATGATCAAGAAGGGGTCGCCGACCAGCCGCGCACTATGAGGAGCTTCCCGTGGCCGATCCCGCAACCGAGGGCAGGAGGCTGAGACGCAGCTTCGGCTGGCTCGCCCTGCTCGGCACCCTTCTCGTCGTGGCCGGCCTCGTCGGTCTCGTCTACACCGGCGTCGCGACGCTGACCTCGATGCTCCTGTTCGGCTGGCTGCTGCTGATCGGCGGCATCGTCGGGCTGGTGCACGCCATCGATTCCCGCGGCACCGACTACTTCTGGCTGGGCGTCGTGGTGGCCGCGCTGAACATCGCCGCCGGCATCGTCGTCATCCGCCACCCGCATGGCACCGCGGAGGCGCTGACCATGTTCGCCGCCCTGCTCTTCCTGACCGGTGGGGTGTTCCGCCTCGTGGGCAGCGTCGTGGTGCGCGGCCCGCAGTTCGGCTGGACGCTGCTGCAGGGCGCCTTCGGCCTGCTGCTGGGGCTGCTGGTGCTCTTCGACTGGCCGCACAGCAGCCTTTACGTACTGGGCCTCTTCTTCTCCCTTGCGCTGATCTTCGACGGGCTCGGCCTGATCGTGATGGGCATGGGCGGCCGTCGCATCGTCTCGAAGGTCTCGGAACAGAGGGTGACCGGTGAGCTTCCCGACTCACCCCCGTGAGACGAGCAGAAGCGGTCCGATGGTTGAGGCTTTCGTGTTCTGTCCGGTCAGAACATGTCGATAGAGGTCGAATTCTGGTCAGTGGCCCGGCAGGGGCCGACTACGCCCCGCACTCTGTACTCGACGTGCAGTCACCATCGAGCGGAGAGCGGGTACCGGACTATGGAGAGCCGCGGGAGTGTCCCGGCCCGGCCCGTGCCGTACGTGGGAGTCTGGCGGTTCACCGCCCCGGCCGTGGACGTCTCCGTACCGCAGGCCCGGCACGCGGTGCGCGATCTGCTGAAGCGCCAGGGTGTGCCGCTGGACGAGGGTGTCGCCGAGGGGCTGCTGCTGATCGTCTCCGAGCTGGTCACGAACGCGGTGAAGCACGCCGCGCTGCTCTCGCCGGAGCTCGCCGTCGAAGTGGCCGTCGGGGAGGAGTGGGTCAGGGTGTCCGTCGAGGACAACCATCCCTACCGTCCGACGGCCCTGGAGACCGACTACGCGCAGACCGGCGGGCGCGGTCTGCTGCTGGTCCGGGAGATCACCCGGGAAGCGGGCGGAGCCTGCGATGTGGAGCACACCGCAGGCGGCGGAAAGATCATCTGGGCGGCGCTGCCGCTGAACCCGCGGCCCTGACCGCCCGCATCCGTCGGCGCGTCCGGTGCCGTCCGCCCCTCACCAGCCGGCGGACGGCCCGGTCAGCTCCCTGATCGCCGGACGCGCGGCGTCCAGCACCGTCATGAACCAGGCCGAGAACGGTGACCGGGCATGCCGCTCGGCGAGCTCCTCGGCCGTCACGAACGCGGTCTCGCCGACCTCCTCCGGGTCCGGGGCCGGCCGCTCCTGCGCCATTCCCACGAAGAGATGGTTGAACTCCTGCTCCACCAGACCGGAGGCCGGGTCGGGGTGGTTGTAGCGGACCGTGCCCGCCTCGGCCAGCAGGGAGGGCGAGATCCCCAGCTCCTCGTAGGTGCGCCGGGCAGCGGCGGCGAAGGGTGCCTCACCGGGGTAGGGGTGGCCGCAGCAGGTGTTCGACCAGACGCCGGGGGAGTGGTACTTGCCGAGCGCACGGCGCTGGAGCAGCAGCCTGCCCTGCTCGTCGAAGAGGAAGACCGAGAAAGCGCGGTGCAGCTGACCGGGCGGCTGATGGGCGGCGAGCTTCTCCGCCGTACCGATGGTGGTGCCGTGCTCGTCGACGAGTTCGAGCATGATCACTTCTGCTGTGCCGTTCGACGAGCTGTGCGCCGCGGTGGCTGGTGTGGTCGGCATACCCATCCTTCGCTATGGTCCCGGCCCGGTGCGCCGGTCCCGTCGATTCCGGTCAAGTCTGCCGTACAAAAGCCGCTTGCCCGCACCTCGGGGTCTGGCATGTCCGGTCCCGTCGCACCGTGAGGCACGGCGGGACCGGACGGTGCGTCAGACGCCGAAGGCGGCCGGATAATGGATCGTGCCCTGTGACACCGGCACGGATTCGTCCAGCACCAGGGCCATCATCGCCTCGTCCGGGACGTCGAAGCCCGGCCGGATCCCGTACCGCGATGCCGGTACGAAACCGAATCTCGGGTAGTACTCGGGATGACCGAGCACCAGGACGAGTGACTCGCCGCGCAGCCTCGCCGCGTCGAGCACCGCCCGCACCACCGCCTGCCCCGCGCCCCGGCGCTGATGATCCGGGGCCGTCGCCACCGGGGCCAGCGCGAGCGCAGGAGCGTCCCCGACCCGGCACCGGGTCAGCAGGGCGTACGCCGCGATGTCCCCGTCCGGACCGTGCGTGGCGACCTGCGAGAGGCCGGGCAGCCAGGCCGCCGGGTCGGCGCGCAGTGCGTCGACGAGAGCGGCCTCGTCCGGCGTCGGGAAGGCGGCGGCGTTGACCGCGTGCACGGCCGCCGCGTCCGCCGCCGTCTCCGGGCGGGTCGTCCAGCGGGGGTCGGTGGGGCGCAGCACGTAGCAGGCGTAGCCGTACTCCGTGCCGTGGTCACGCCGCATGGCCAGCTCCTCGCAGGTCGCCGCGAGTGCCCACGCCATGCCGGGGGCCGACGCGTCGGCGGCCTCGACCCGCTCGGCGAGCGGGACGTAGTACTCGTCCCAGTCGCTGTCGGGCTGCACCAGCGCCCCGAGGACGTGATAGCCGGCCGCCACGGCCGCCGCGGTGTTGCCCGCCACGGGGCGAATCGACGTCTCCCGCTCCCAGAAGGCGCGCGCCTCGGCCGTCGGCGCGTCCGTCGTCCAGACGCACTCGCTGACGACCAGGCAGCCGCCCGGGGCGAGCAGCCGCTTCCAGTCACGCAGGGCGGTGTCGAAACCGATGATGTACGCGGACCCTTCGGCCCAGACGAGGTCGAACGACCCGTCGGGGAAATCGGGGCCGGACAGCTCTGCCATGTCGGCCCGGACCGTACGGATGCGGTCGCCGAGCCCACGGGCCTCGGCCGCCTCGCGCAACTCGTCGAGGAACGGCCGGTGGAGATCGACGGCGGTCACCTCTGCGCCGGCCTCGGCGGCGAGGAGCAGCGCGGCGCGGCCGGGCCCGCAGCCCAGATCCAGGACGCGCGGACGGCGCGGCAACGGGCCGGTGAGTCCCAGCAGCCGCCGGGTGGTGGCATCGGATCCGGGGCTCTGCCGGGGCAGGTTGTGGTGCAGCGAGAAAAACGCCTCGATACGGACGGCGCGGTCGTTGTCGGTCAACGCGGGAACCCTTGGTGTACGAGGGCTCCGGCCAACGTGCCGACCCGGTGCGAGTCGGGGTGCTAGCCGTGAACCCGGGAGATGAGGAAGGACCGGATGCTGCGCCGGGCGGGCGCCGTCGCGACGGTCATCAACCTCAACTCCTCTCTCGTGCACGGGGAGGCCGAACGCCTCTGCGAATACCCTACACGGCCCCGTCGGACGGGGATCTCAGTGACAGAGCCTGGCCTCGTGCTCGGCGTGGCCGCTCGGCTCCAGCTGGAAGGTGCAGTGCTCCACGTCGAAGTGGACGCCCAGGCAGCCCTGCAGCTCGTGAAGGAGCTTCTCGTGCCCGATCGAGTCGAGCATGTCCTGGCGCACCACCACATGGGCGGAGAGCACCGGCATTCCCGAGGTGATCGTCCAGGCGTGCAGGTCGTGTACGTCCAGCACGCCCGGCAGGGCGGTGATGTGGGCCCGCACCTCGCCCATGTCGACCCCCTTGGGGGCCGACTCCAGCAGCACGTTGAGCGTCTCCCTGAGCAGCTTCACGGTCCGGGGGACGATCATCAGGCCGATGACCAGCGAGGCGATCGGGTCGGCGGCCTGCCAGCCGGTCGCCAGGATGATCCCCGCCGAGATCAGCACCGCGAACGAGCCGAGCGTGTCCGCGAGCACCTCCAGATAGGCGCCGCGCACATTGAGGCTGTCCTTCTGTCCGCGCATCAGCAGTGAAAGCGAGACCATGTTGGCGACCATGCCGGCCACGGCGAAGGCGATCGTCAGCCCGCCCCTGGTCTCGGCGGGGGTGATGAAGCGTTCGACGGCCTCGAAGAGCAGGAAGCCGCCCACGCCGAGCAGCAGCAGACAGTTGGCGAGCGCGGCGAGGATCTCGGCACGGGCGTAGCCGAAGGTGCGGTTCAGCCCGGCCGGACGGTTGGCGAAGTGGATCGCCAGCAGCGCCATGGCCAGACCGAGCGCGTCGGTCGCCATGTGGGCCGCGTCGGCGATCAGCGCGAGCGAGTCGGCGAGCACACCGCCGACGATCTCCACGACCATCACGGTGAGTGTGATGCCGAGCGCGATCCGCAACCGCCCCTTGTGCGCGGCGGCCGCCGTGCCGGTGGGCGGCGGACCGCCGTGTGTGTGCCCGTGGTCGTGCCCTGCCCCCATGGGGAATGCCTCCCGGTCGTCTCGCGGTCCCGGACGCGGTCGGCCCGGACATTGTCAGTCAACTACGGGTGGGGGGTATCCGGCAACACGGTACTGAACACCGTTGTCATATGCTCTGACCTGCGGAAATGCTTGCAGGTCAGAGTGGCGGCGCGAGGGACGGGAGCGGAGCGCACCGACGCGTTTTGTCAGGCGAGGCGGCGATCGACGATGATGATCGCGAGCGGCCTCGCATGATGCCGGTCCACCTCGAACAGAGCGCAAACGGGCAGTGAACTCGTGCTTCCGTTGATCCGATAGCCTCTGCCGACGTGCCGCCGGCCCGCATCCGGGCCGCACAGTCGCGCCCCGACCCCGTCAGCACCAAGGAGTGAGTTCGTCTGTCGACCGCCATCCTCACCGGTGCACCGGTACCCGGATCGTCGCTCGCGGACGATCTGCGGTTGCTGGGCTTCGACGTACAGGCCGCCGCCGATGTGACCGAGGCCGCACGGCTGCTCTCGGCCGTTCCTGCGGACCGTCGCGTCGCACTGGTCGACCCCCGTTTCGTCGGCCATGTCCACGCCCTCCGGCTCGGACTGACCGACCCGCGCTTTCCCGCCGCCACCGTGCCCGGCGCGCTCACCGCGCAGCCGGAGGCGCGCCCCGCGCTCGTCCGGGCCCTGGACACCACGGCCGAGGCCGTCGGCGCCGACGTACCCACGGGCCCGCCGGACGCACCGGTCACCGACCGCACCGTGCCGGGCCGTATCGCCCGCACCATGGACGCCGAAGGCACCGCCGTGCAGCGCCCCGAGCTGGGCTCGCTGGTCGCGGCCGTGCCGGTCGACGAGCCCGCACGGGAAGCGGCACAGAGCGCCCGCGCCGCGGTCGACGACGAGGCGGTGCGGCTGCGCAGCGCCGTCAAGGCCCACGACGGCTTCTTCACCACGTTCTTCATCAGCCCGTACTCCCGGTACATCGCCCGCTGGTGCGCCCGCCGCGGTCTCACGCCGAACCAGGTCACCACCGCGTCCCTGCTGACCGCGCTGGTCGCGGCCGGCAGCGCGGCGACCGGCACCCGCGGCGGCTACATCGCGGCCGGGCTGCTGCTGCTCGTCTCCTTCGTCCTGGACTGCACCGACGGGCAGCTCGCCCGCTACTCGCTCCAGTACTCGACGATGGGCGCCTGGCTGGACGCGACCTTCGACCGGGCCAAGGAGTACGCCTACTACGCGGGCCTTGCGCTCGGTGCCGCCCGCGGCGGTGACGACGTATGGGCGCTCGCGCTCGGCGCGATGGTGCTCCAGGCCTGTCGGCATGTCATCGACTTCTCGTTCAACGAGGCCAACCACGACGCGGTGGCCAATTCGAGTCCCACGGCAGCACTCTCCGACCGGCTCGACAGCGTCGGCTGGACCATCTGGATGCGCCGGATGATAGTGCTGCCGATCGGTGAGCGCTGGGCGATGATCGCGGTACTGACCGCGGTGACCACTCCCCGGATCGTCTTCTACGCCCTGCTGATCGGCTGCGCCTTCGCCGCCTGCTACACCACCGCCGGACGGCTGCTGCGCTCCCTGACCCGTAAGGCCGAGCGCACCGACCGCGCCGCCCGGGCGCTCGCCGAGCTGGCCGACTCCGGACCGATCGCCCAGTTCGTCGCCGCGGTCGGGCCCCGGCTCGGGGGCAGCTGGAGCCCCCCGGTCACGGCCCTGCTCGCCGGGGCGCTCATGATCGCCTCCGCGCTCTCGCAGCCCTTCGGCAGCTGGCACACCATCCTGGCCGCGGTGGTCTACGCGATGCTTTCCGGCATGGCCGTCTCCCGCCCGCTCAAGGGCGCCCTCGACTGGCTCGTACCCCCGATATTCAGGGCGGCGGAGTACTGCACCATCCTCGTTCTGGCCGCCCGCAGCGATGTCCAGGGAGCCCTTCCCGCGGCTTTCGGGCTGGTCTCGGCCGTCGCCTACCATCACTACGACACGGTGTACCGCATTCGCGGCGGCACCGGCGCGCCGCCCCAGTGGCTGGTGCGCATGATCGGTGGGCACGAGGGCCGCACCCTGGTGGTGGCCGTACTCGCCGCCGTGTTCACTCAGCATCCGGCTTTCACCGTGGCACTCACCACGCTCGCTGTGGCGGTGGCACTGGTGGTGCTCGTGGAGTCCATCCGCTTCTGGGTGTCCTCCGGAGCACCCGCCGTTCACGACGAAGGAGAACCCGCATGATCGGCCTCGTACTGGCAGCCGGTGCAGGACGGCGTCTGCGCCCCTACACCGACACGCTTCCGAAGGCGCTCGTGCCTGTCGACGGCGAGAAGACGGTTCTGGACCTCACGCTGGCCAACTTCGCGGAGATAGGCCTCACCGAGGTCGCCGTCGTCGTCGGCTACCGCAAGGAAGCCGTGTACGACCGCAAGGCCGAACTCGAGGCGAAGTACGGCGTGACCCTCACCCTGATCGACAACGACAAGGCCGAGGAGTGGAACAACGCCTACTCCCTGTGGTGCGCCCGCGAGGTACTCAAGCGCGGCGTCATCCTGGCCAACGGCGACACCGTCCACCCGGTCTCCGTGGAGAAGACCCTGCTCGCCGCCCGGGGCAACGGCCAGAAGATCATCCTCGCCCTCGACACGGTGAAGCACCTCGCCGACGAGGAGATGAAGGTCATCACCGAGAACGGCAAGGGTGTGCGGCGCATCACCAAGCTGATGGAGCCGGCCACCGCGACCGGTGAGTACATCGGCGTCACCCTCATCGAGCCCGAGGCCGCCGAGGAACTCGCGGACGCCCTGAAGACGACCTTCGAGCGCGACCCCGACCTCTACTACGAGGACGGCTACCAGGAGCTCGTGAACCGCGGCTTCACCGTCGACGTGGCCCCCATCGGCGAAGTGACGTGGGTGGAGATCGACAACCACGACGACCTCGCGAAGGGCCGTGAGATCGCGTGCCAGTACTGACCCGGCTCATTCCGTCCCCGGTCGTCGTCGACATCCGCAGCGGCGCCCTGGACGACCTGGCCGGCCTCCTCGCGGACCAGCGGATCTCCGCCTCCGGCAAGCTCGCCGTGGCGATCAGCGACGGCTCGGGGCGTGCCCTGCGCGAGCGGCTGACCCCCGCGCTGCCCGGCGCCCACTGGTACCCCGTGAGCGACGGCACCCTCGACTCGGCGGTCAAGCTGGCCGACGACATCAAGGGCAACCGGTACGACGCCGTGGTCGGCCTCGGCGGCGGCAAGATCGTCGACGTGGCGAAGTACGCGGCGGCGCGGGTCGGGCTGCCCATGGTCGCGGTGGCGACGAACCTCGCCCACGACGGTCTGTGCTCGCCCGTCGCGACGCTCGACAACGACAACGGCCGGGGCTCCTACGGAGTCCCCACCCCGATCGCCGTGGTCATCGATCTCGACATCGTCCGCCAGGCACCGGCTCGCTTCGTGCGCTCCGGCATCGGCGACGCGGTCTCCAACATCTCCTGCGTGGCCGACTGGGAACTCGCCCACGAGGTCAAGGGCGAGGAGATCGACGGACTCGCTGCGGCCATGGCCCGCCAGGCCGGCGAGGCCGTGCTCCGCCACCCCGGCGGGATCGGCGACGACGCCTTCCTCAAGGTGCTGGCCGAGGGCCTCGTGCTGACCGGCATCTCGATGTCCGTCGCCGGGGACTCCCGGCCGGCCTCGGGCGCCTGCCACGAGATCAACCACGCCTTCGACCTGCTGTACCCCAAGCGCGCGGCCAGCCACGGCGAGCAGGTCGGCCTCGGCGCCTGCTTCGCCATGCACCTGCGCGGCGCGTGCGAGGAGTCGCTGCTCATGGCGGCCACCCTGCGCCGGCACGGCCTGCCGGTCCTGCCCGGCGAGATCGGCTTCAGCGCCGACGAATTCGTCCAGGCCGTCGACTACGCCCCGCAGACCCGCCCGGGGCGGTTCACCGTCCTGGAACACCTCAACCTGTCCACCGACCAGATCAGGGACGCGTACGCCGACTATGCAAAAGCCATCCATAGCTGAACTCCGTCCGGTCGTGCACCCCCCGGGTGTCAAGGACCGGCGCAGCGGTGAGCACTGGGCTGGTCGGCTCTACATGCGCGAGATCTCGCTGCGCATCGACCGGCACCTGGTGAACACCAAGGTCACCCCCAACCAGCTGACCTACGTGATGACGGTCGCCGGAGTGCTCTCCGCGCCGGCCCTGCTCGTCCCGGGCATCCCCGGCGCGCTGCTCGGGGTGCTCATGGTCCAGCTCTACCTCCTGCTCGACTGCGTCGACGGCGAGGTGGCCCGCTGGAAGAAGCAGTTCTCGCTCGGCGGGGTCTATCTGGACCGGGTCGGCGCGTACCTCTGCGACGCGGCCGTGCTGGTCGGCTTCGGCCTGCGCGCCGCCGACCTGTGGGGCACCGGGCGGATCGACTGGCTCTGGGCCTTCCTGGGCACGCTCGCGGCCCTCGGCGCCATCCTGATCAAGGCCGAGACCGACCTGGTCGGCGTCGCCCGTCACCAGGGCGGGCTGCCGCCCGTCAAGGAGGCCGCCTCGGAGCCGCGCTCCTCCGGGATGGCGCTCGCCCGCCGGGCCGCCGGCGCGCTCAAGTTCCACCGGCTGATCCTCGGGGTCGAGGCGTCACTGGTCGTCCTGGCGGCCGCCGTTCTCGACGCAGTCCGTGACGACCTGTTCTTCAGCCGCCTCATGGTCGCGGTGCTGGCCGGCATCGCACTGCTCCAGACGCTCCTGCACCTGGTGTCGATCCTGGCGTCGAGCAGGCTGAAGTGAGCACGCCCATGAAGCTCGGCGCGGTCGTCATCACGATGGGCAACCGTCCCGAAGAGCTCCGGGCCCTCCTCGATTCGGTCGCCGGGCAGGACGGCGACCGGATCGAGGTGGTGGTCGTCGGCAACGGCGCCCCCGTACCGGACGTCCCCGCAGGTGTGCGGACCGTCGAACTGCCCGAGAACCTGGGCATCCCCGGCGGCCGCAATGCCGGGATCGAGGCCTTCGGCCCGTCCGGCGCCGACGTGGACGCCCTGCTCTTCCTGGACGACGACGGACTGCTGCCGCTCGCCGACACCGCCGAGCTGTGCCGGCAGGCCTTCGAGACCGATCCCGAACTGGGCATCATCAGCTTCCGCATCGCCGACCCGGACACCGGTGTCACCCAGCGCCGCCACGTACCGCGGCTGCGTGCCTCCGATCCGATGCGCTCCTCACGCGTGACGACGTTCCTCGGCGGCGCCAACGCCGTACGCACCAAGGTCTTCGCCGAGGTCGGGCCGCTGCCCGGCCGGTTCTTCTACGCGCACGAGGAGACCGATCTCGCCTGGCGGGCGCTGGACGCCGGCTGGATGATCGACTACCGCGCGGACATGGTCCTCGACCACCCGACGACCGCCCCTTCGCGGCATGCGGTGTACCACCGCATGGTGGCCCGCAACCGGGTCTGGCTGGCCCGCCGCAATCTGCCCGCCCCCCTGGTGCCGGTCTACCCGGGTGTGTGGCTGCTGCTGACCCTGCTCCGCAAGCCCTCGGGCCCCGCGCTGAAGGCCTGGTTCGGCGGCTTTCGGGAAGGCTGGTCCACGCCGTGCGGAACCCGCCGTCCGATGAAATGGCGCACGGTGTGGCGGCTGACCAGACTCGGCCGACCTCCCGTGATCTGAGAGGCTCACCTCTGAGAGCATGGGACGTACGTTTTCTCCACGGGACCTGTCCGCTCCGAGCCGCGCCCCCGACCGGCTGCGCATCTTGAATACGAGAGTTTCATCTGGTGAGTGACACAACCCCTGATGGTGCGGTGGCATTGAGCACCCCACCATTCGCCGACGACGGCCTGAGCCCGGCCGAGCTGGCCGCCAAGTACGGTCTGACGGTGAGCGGCGCCCGGCCGGGGCTCTTCGAGTACATCCGGCAGCTCTGGGGCCGGCGCCACTTCATCATGGCGTTCTCCAGGGCGAAGCTGACTGCCCAGTACAGCCAGGCGAAGCTCGGCCAGCTGTGGCAGGTGGCCACACCGCTGCTGAACGCCCTGGTCTACTACTTGATCTTCGGGCTGATCCTGGGCACCCGGAGGGGAATGACCCAGGAGGTCTTCATCCCGTTCCTGGTGACCGGCGTCTTCGTCTTCACCTTCACCCAGAGTTCGGTGATGGCGGGCGTACGGGCCATCTCCGGCAATCTGGGCCTGGTCCGGGCACTGCACTTCCCGCGTGCCTCGCTGCCGATCTCGTTCTCGCTCCAGCAGCTCCAGCAGCTGCTGTACTCGATGATCGTGCTCGCGGCCGTGGCCGTCGCCTTCGGCAGCTACCCGAGCCTGTCCTGGCTGCTGATCCTTCCGGCGCTGGTCATGCAGTTCGTCTTCAACACCGGTCTGGCGCTGATCATGGCCAGGCTCGGCAGCAAGACCCCCGACCTCGCCCAGCTGATGCCGTTCGTCATGCGGACCTGGATGTACGCCTCGGGCGTCATGTTCTCCATCCCGGTGATGCTCGAGGACAAGCCGGACTGGATCACCAACGTGCTGCAGTACAACCCGGCGGCCGTCTACATGGACCTGATCCGCTTCGCGCTGATCGACGGGTACGGCGCGGAGAACCTGCCGGCGCACGTCTGGATCGTGGCGCTCGCCTGGGCGCTTCTCATCGGCATCGTGGGCTTCGTGTACTTCTGGAAGGCAGAGGAACGGTACGGCCGTGGCTGACGACAAGAATCCGGGGCGCGTTCCCACCGTCATCGCCGACGATGTGCACATCGTGTACCGCGTCAACGGCGCCGGAGGCGGCAAGGGCAGCGCCACCGCGGCGCTGAGCCGGATCCTGCGCCGCGGCAAGGGCGAATCGCGCGGTGTGCGCAAGGTGCACGCCGTCCGCGGGGTCTCCTTCACCGCCTACCGGGGCGAGGCGATCGGCCTCATCGGGACCAACGGTTCCGGCAAGTCGACGCTGCTGCGGGCCATCGCCGGCCTGCTGCCGACCGAGCACGGCAAGGTCTACACCGACGGGCAGCCCTCGCTGCTCGGGGTGAACGCCGCGCTGATGAGCGATCTGACCGGCGAGCGCAACGTGGTCCTCGGCGGCCTCGCGATGGGCATGTCCCGCGAGGAGATCCGCGACCGCTACCAGGGGATCGTCGACTTCTCCGGAATCAACGAGAAGGGCGACTTCATCACCCTGCCGATGCGCACGTATTCCTCCGGCATGGCCGCGCGCCTGCGCTTCTCCATCGCCGCCGCCAAGAACCACGACGTCCTCATGATCGACGAGGCGCTGGCCACCGGTGACCGCAAGTTCCAGATCCGCTCCGAGAAGCGCATCAGGGAGCTCCGCAAGGAGGCCGGCACCGTCTTCCTGGTCAGCCACAGCAACAAGTCCATCAGGGACACCTGTGACCGGGTGCTGTGGCTGGAGAAGGGCGAGCTGCTGATGGACGGCCCGACGGACGAGGTGCTCAAGGCGTACGAGCGCGAGACCGGCAAGTAGCGGCCCTCCCGGTCCCACGACGCCAAGGCGGCCCTTGCCGGTACTCCGGCAGGGGCCGCGGTGGTGTCCCGATCGTGGACCACCACCGGCGCTCTCCACGCCCGGCGGTATGTCCCGCACCGGATCTCGTCCCGACGGATGACGCCAATTGCTTTGTGTACGAGGAAGGTTGGCGGGGCGGGAAGCGTTGCTGCGGCGCGCTCAACACCCCGCCGTATGGATGAGGGTTGTACAACGTAAGCTGTAGCGGTGCTGATTCGAGGCAAGTAGGGGCGATCGCGCCCAGGGCACGGCCCGTAGGCAGCGCTCCGCACTCGGCAGAGCGGGCGGCGTGTCCGGAATGGGATGTTTTGGGTCAGCAGTGTAGAACGGGAGATGTGACGGCCATGACGGAAAGTCTCCAGCTCCGAGGTGCTCACGCCGTCCCAGCGCCGGGCGGTCCCTGGTGACCCGTACCCGGCAGACGCACCCCGATGACGTCGTGCCCAGCACCCTCGACAAGGCCGCGGACGAGAACTTCCCCGTAGCCCCCTTCTTCCTGCCCCGCGCCTGGCGCGACGACCTCATGGCCGTCTACGGTTTCGCCCGCCTCGTCGACGACATCGGCGACGGCGACCTCGCCCCCGGCGGCGCCGACGCCCGCCACCTCGGCGTCGATCCCGCGCGGGCCGACGACCGGCTCGCCGTGCTCGACGCCTTCGAGGCCGATCTGCACCGGGTCTTCGACACCGCGGGCGACGGCCCTGGCCACCCCCTGCTGCGTGCCCTGTGCCCCACGGTGCGGCGCTGCGCGCTCACCCCCGAACCCTTCCTCGGCCTCATCGAGGCGAACCGGCAGGACCAGAAGGTCCGCCGCTACGGGACGTACGAGGAGCTCCTGGCCTACTGCGAGCTCTCCGCCAACCCCGTGGGCCGGCTGGTCCTGCAGATCACCGGGACCGCCAGCCCCGAACGCATCCGCCGTTCGGACGCGGTCTGCACCGCCCTCCAGATCGTCGAGCACCTCCAGGACGTCACCGAGGACCTCGGCCGCGACCGGATCTATCTCCCCGCCGACGACATGGCGCGGTTCCGCGTCGACGAAACCGATCTCGCCGCTCCCTCGGCGAGCGCATCGGTGCGTTCACTGGTTGCGTACGAGGCGGAACGCGCTCGGGAACTGCTGAATGAAGGCACCCCCCTGGTGGGTAGCGTCCACGGCAGGCTCAGGCTGCTTCTCGCCGGATTCGTGGGAGGGGGGCGCGCCGCCCTCACCGCGATCGCGGCCGCCGGGTTCGACGTACTGCCCGGACCCCCCAAGCCCACCAAGCCCAGCCTGCTGCGCGAGGTGGGAGTTGTCCTGCGAAGAGCGCGTAGAGAGGGGTGAGCCGGACCGTGGAGGGACAGACGACGTACATGTCGGCACCAGTGCAGGCCGCATACAGTTACTGCGAGGCGGTCACCGGACAGCAGGCGCGTAACTTCGCGTACGGCATCAGGCTGCTGCCGGCCGAGAAGCGACAGGCCATGTCGGCGCTGTACGCCTTCTCCCGGCGCGTCGACGACATCGGCGACGGCGAGCTGGACGCGGACACCAAGCGGGCCCGCCTGGAGAGCACCCGTACCGTCCTGGACCGGATCCGGGACGGAGCGGTCGACGAGGACGACACCGACCCGGTGGCCGTCGCGCTGGCCGACGCCGCGCGCAGATTCCCGCTCCCGCTCGGCGGGCTCGACGAGCTCATCGACGGCGTGCTGATGGACGTGCGCGGCGCGACCTACGAGACCTGGGACGACCTCAAGGTCTACTGCCGCTGTGTCGCGGGTGCCATCGGCCGCCTCAGCCTGGGGGTCTTCGGTACCGAGCCCGGCGCCCCGGGGGCCGACCGGGCCGCGGAGTACGCCGACACGCTCGGCCTCGCCCTCCAGCTGACCAACATCCTGCGCGACGTCCGCGAGGACGCGGGCAACGGGCGTACGTATCTGCCCGCCGACGACCTCGCCAAGTTCGGCTGCTCGGCCGGCTTCCACCGGGCCGTACCACCGCCCGGCGCCGACTTCGCCGGCCTCGTCCACTTCGAGGTGCGACGCGCCCGCACCCTGTTCGCCGAGGGGTACCGGCTGCTGCCCATGCTGGACCGGCGCAGCGGAGCCTGTGTCGCGGCCATGGCAGGGATCTACCGCCGGCTGCTCGACCGGATCGAGCGCGAGCCCGAGGCGGTGCTGCGCCGCCGGGTCTCGCTGCCGGGCCACGAGAAGGCGTATGTCGCGGTGCGCGGCCTGTCGGGTCTCGATGCCCGGTACATCTCCCGGCGCACCACGAGGGGGCGTGCCTGATGCGCCATGAGGACATCTCGCGCACCATGTGCAAAACGGAGCCCCGATCCGGCCGGCGATCAACCCCGCGCCGCGCCGACGCGTCCCAGACTGAAGTGAGCCGGCGAAAGGAGGACGCATGACGGACGACGCCCCGCGCTCCTCCCGCGCGGTCGTGATCGGCGGCGGCCTCGCCGGAATCACCTCGGCGCTGCGCCTCGCCGACGCCGGGATCGACGTGACCCTGCTCGAAGGCAGGCCCCGACTCGGCGGCCTCGCCTTCTCCTTCCGGCGCGGCGAACTGACGGTCGACAACGGACATCATGTCTATCTGCGCTGCTGCACCGCCTACCGCTGGTTCCTCGACCGTGTCGGCGGGGCCCACCTGGCGCCCCTGCAGAACCGTTTGGATGTGCCCGTTCTCGATGTCGCGCGCCCCTCGGGCCCCCGGCTGGGACGGCTGCGCCGCAACGGGCTGCCGGTGCCCTTCCACCTCGCCGCCGGACTGGCCGGCTATCCGCACCTCTCGCTCGCCGAGCGGGCGGGCGTGGGCCGAGCCGCACTGGCACTCGGCCGCCTGGACCCCGACGATCCCGCACTCGACGCCGTGGACTTCGGCAGCTGGCTCGCCCGGCACGGCCAGTCGCCGCGCACCGTCGAGGCGCTCTGGGACCTGGTCGGCGTCGCCACGCTCAACGCCACCGCGCCGAACTCCTCGCTGGCCCTGGCGGCGAAGGTCTTCAAGACCGGACTCCTCTCCGAGCCCGGCGCCGCCGACATCGGCTGGGCGAGCGTGCCCCTCGGCGAGATCCACGACACGCTGGCCCGCAAGGTCCTCGACTCCGCCTCGGTCCGTACCGAACTGCGCACGAAGGCCACCTCCCTAACCCGTACGGAGGACGGCCGCTGGGCCGTGGACACCGGCGCCGAACGGATCGAGGCGGATGCCGTCGTCCTCGCCGTCCCGCAGCGTGAGACCCACGGCCTGCTGCCCGAGGGTGCGCTCGACGAGCCCGGGCGGCTGCTCGGCATCGGCACGTCGCCGATCCTCAATGTGCACGTCGTCTACGACCGCACGGTGCTGCGCCGCCCGTTCTTCACCGCGCTCGGCTCCCCGGTCCAGTGGGTCTTCGACCGCACGGACGCCTCGGGACTCACCGGCCCCGGGCAGTACCTCGCCGTGTCCCAGTCCGCCGCCGACGAGGAGATCGACCTTCCCGTCGCCGAGCTGCGTGCCCGCTATCTGCCCGAGCTGGAGCGGCTGTTGCCGACCGCCCGCGGGGCCGGTATCAGGGATTTCTTCGTCACCCGGGAGCGTGCGGCGACCTTCGCCCCCGCCCCCGGCGTCGGCCGGCTGCGGCCGAGGGCCCGTACCCGTCTTCCCGGCCTCTGTCTGGCCGGGGCGTGGACGGCCACCGGCTGGCCCGCGACGATGGAGGGTGCCGTCCGCAGCGGGTTCAGCGCGGCGGACGCCGCGCTCCGGGCGCTCGGCCGCTCCCATGAACATCCGCTGCAGGAGGCGGCATGAGCAGTACCACCGGAACAAGAGGAGAGTCAGTGACCCCGGCGAATCCGGCTTTCGACACCGTGGCCGACCCCACGGACGTCACCGCGCTTCTGGAGCGCGGACGGGCCCTTTCCACGCCGGTGCTCCGGGCCGCCGTTGACCGGCTCGCACCGCCCATGGACACCGTCGCCGCCTACCACTTCGGCTGGATCGACGCCCAGGGACAGCCCGCAGACGGCGACGGCGGCAAGGCCGTCCGCCCGGCCCTCGCCCTGCTGTCCGCGGAGGCAGCGGGCGCAGCGGCCGAGGCCGGCGTCCCCGGCGCCGTGGCCGTGGAACTCGTGCACAACTTCTCGCTGCTGCACGACGACCTGATGGACGGCGACGAACAGCGCCGCCACCGCGACACCGTCTGGAAGGTGCACGGCCCCGCGCAGGCGATCCTGGTCGGCGACGCGCTCTTCGCCCTGGCCAACGAGGTCCTGCTGGAGCTCGGCACGGCCGAGGCGGGCCGCGCGACGCGCAGGCTGACCGTGGCCAGCCGCAAGCTCATCGACGGGCAGGCCCAGGACATCTCCTACGAGCACCGCGAGCGGGTCACCGTCGAGGAGTGCCTGGAGATGGAGGGCAACAAGACGGGCGCCCTGCTCGCCTGCGCCTGCTCCATCGGCGCGGTCCTCGGCGGCGCCGACGACCGGACCGCCGACACCCTGGAGGCGTACGGACACCACCTGGGCCTCGCCTTCCAGGCCGTCGACGATCTGCTCGGAATCTGGGGCGACCCCGAGGCCACCGGCAAGCAGACCTGGAGCGACCTGCGCCAGCGCAAGAAGTCCCTGCCGGTCGTCGCCGCGCTCGCCGCGGGCGGCCGAGCATCGGAGCGCCTGGGCGAGCTGCTCGCGGCCGACGCCAAGAGCAGTGAATTCGACAGCTTCTCCGAAGAGGAGTTCGCCGCTCGTGCGGCACTCATCGAGGAGGCGGGCGGCCGCGATTGGACCGCCCAGGAGGCACGTCGGCAGCATGAGGTCGCCATCGAGGCACTGCACCGCGTCGACATGCCGCAGACCGTGCGGGCGCAGCTCACGGCGCTCGCGGACTTCGTCGTCGTACGAAAGAGATGATCACTATCTGCTTCATATGACTCGCAGTCGCCGGCCGGTGCCCGTATCAGGCACCGGCCGACGGAGACCCCAGCACAGCAGAGGACCTGACTGCACGAAGGGGAAGCCATGACAGCGACGACCGACGGAAGCACCGGGGCCGTGAACCCCCGCGCAGCCTCGGCCAGTGAACCGACCGACACAACCGTCGCCGCGGACGATGTGTTCACCACCGCGCGGCGGGCCGCGGAACGCTCGGTTGAGCACCTCCTCGGCAGGCAGGACGAGCAGGGCTGGTGGAAGGGCGACCTCGCCACCAACGTCACGATGGAC